>NZ_JCAFSV010000006.1:0-257280 GCF_059369595.1 Stenotrophomonas sp. YJH_SMC_25
GATTCCGGCGTGGGCGCCAAGCTACATGGCGATCGTCGAGATCCAGGCTCGTACGGCGGCCCACGCCGGCTCTCGACACCTACGCTGACAGATTTTCATCAGATAAGGCTCGGTCGCCGCATCCATGCGGCTCACGCCCCCTCAACCGGACCCACCCCACCTTCGACAGTTTCCCGTGAGCTGTTGGAACGGCATTCTGCTTTGGTGGGTGCCGACCGTTGGTCGGCACTGGGTCGGACGTGTGGGTATGTCGATTTCTGCGTCTGTTGTTCGTCGAATGAATGACTTCAACGGGAGCTGCACATGAGCACTGACACCAAGCCGAAAGGCCCGGCCTCGTATTTCCCCTCCATCGAGAAGACCTACGGGCAGCCGGTGGCGCACTGGTTCGGGCTGCTGGCCGCGAAGAAGGGCCTGAAACACATGGAACTGGTCAGCTTCCTGAAAAGTGAGCATGGGCTGGGCCATGGCCATGCCAACGCGCTGGTGGCGCACCATCTGGCCGGCAAGGGTTGAGCAGCGGCGGGCCGGAGATCGGGCGGGGCGCATTCAGCTGAACGATTTCATCTGCAACTGTCATGCAGATCGTGTCTAATACCGCTCCCCACCTGCTGTTCCCCACCCGTATGTCCCTTCCCTCCCATGGCCCCGCGCCGTGCGACGACGCTGACGGCCACCTGGTCACCGCCGGTCCGCTGACCCCGCCGCCCGACAGCGCCGGCACCACCGCCGACGAAAAAGCGCTGCGCCACTCGATCGCCGAGGACGTGCAGGGCATGGTGCTGGCCACGATGGTGGCCTCGCTGGGCTTGGCCATCTTCGCCAAGGGCGGGCTGATGATCGGCGGCATGGCGGGCATGGCGTTCCTGCTGCACTACGCGATGGGCTGGAACTTCGGCCTGGTGTTCGTGCTGGTCAACCTGCCGTTCTACTGGGTGGCGCTGCGGCGCATGGGCTGGGAATTCACCCTGAAGACCTTCGCTGCGGTCACCGCCTGTGGCGTGCTGACCGACCTGCTGCCGCGCTGGATCGACTTCTCGCACATCCACCCGCTGTGTTCGGCGATCGTCGGCGGTGCGTTGTCCGGCCTGGGCATCCTGTTCTTCATCCGCCATCGTGCCAGTCTCGGCGGCATCGGCATCCTGGCGGTGTACCTGCAGCGCACGCGTGGCTGGAGCGCGGGCAAGGTGCAGATGTCCTACGACGCCTGCCTGATGGTGGCCGCGTTCTTCGTGTTGTCGCCGTCGAAGGTGATGTACTCGGCCATCGGCGCGGTGGTGCTCAGCCTGGTGCTGATGTTCAACCACCGCCCCGGCCGCTACATGGGCGTGTGACCGTTCAACGGGGTTGCCGGCCAGCGGCCGGCACTACCGGAACCCACGCGTGATGACGCCGGGCCATGCCCGGCGGATATCCATCAGCCAGGCGCGGCCTGCAACCACGGCGGCGACAGCGTCAGCAGCCGCGCATGCACCGGGCAGTCCTCGGCATGCGCACCGGGCAGGTAGCCCAGGCTCATCAGGAACTCGCCGGTGATCTCGCCGCCGGTGAAGCGGAAGGTCTTCTTGAACAGCTTCACCCAGTCAGCCTTGCTGCGCGGGTGGTGCGCATCCAGCCACGACGCGAAGCTGCCGTGGCTGGCCCGCAGCTGCTGGATCACCTGCGCGTTGTGGATGGCCGCCAGCACCTTCAGCCGGTTGCGGATGATGCCTGCGTCCGACAGCAGGCGCTCGATGTCCTGCTCGGCGTACGCCGCCACGCGGTCCACATCGAAGCCGTCATAGGCCGTGCGGAAGCCCTCGCGCTTCTTCAGGATCGTTTCCCAGCTCAGGCCGGCCTGGTTGATCTCCAGCACCAGCCGTTCGAACAGCTCGCGCTCGTCACGCTGCGGGAAGCCGTACTCGTTGGCGTGGTAGTAGTCGTGCACCGGATGGCCCGGGGCGATGAGGCAGTAGCCGCTCATGGGGAAGGCTCGTTGGATTCGGGTTCGGATTCGGATTCGGGATCGATGGCCAGCGCAGGGCGCCCGCCGATGGACAGCATCGGCCAGCGCGCTGGCACGAGCGTGAGTTCGCCATCACGCAGGGCCTGGTTGATCGCCTCGGCCTGGCCGCTGACGGTGCCGAACAGCGAACCGGCCCGGCGCCAGTGGGCATCCCTGCCACGTGCGTACAGCACGCAGTCCGGCCCACGGTGGGTGTACAGCTCGCACAGCAGCACTTCGCCAGTGCCATCGCCGTCCAGGTCGCGATGCACGATCAGGCAGTCGCGCTCGCTCTGGGCGCAGGATTCGCCATCGATCGCGCGCGTGGCCAGTGCCTGCCACCAATCGTCCGGTGGCGAGCTGGATCCCTTGGCCAGCTTCAACGCGCGCTGCAGGGCGACGACGTCCTGCGGCCCCTTGTCGAGGCGGTGGCCGTCATCCCAGCGCGAGGTACGTGCCAGCGCGGCAGCGATCACCTGTGGCGCGTTGGCATCGGCGGTGATGGCCGGATCACGCTGCAGCTCGCGCAGCGCCCGCACGCCGCGGTGACCAAGATCAAAGCGCAGCACGTTGACGTCACTGCTGGTGATCGCGGGCGGGTCCGCACGCAGGCGCGCCAGCTGGCTGGACAGAGTCAGCCGCACCGGGTCCAGCAGCGGCGAGTTGCCCAGCAATGCCAGTGCCAGCACCGCCCAGCACATCCAGCGGTTGACCGGCTCCAGCATCTGCAACCAGCGGCGCTGCCGGCGCAGCACCGCCAGCGCGTAGCCCGTGGCATAGCCGGCCACGGCCATTGCGACGAGTACCGCCCAGAACCGGTCCACGGTCCAGCCGTACTGCACTACGCGCAGTCCCAGTGCGTACAGCGCCAGTGCGGCGTAGACCGGCAGCGCCAGCAGGCTGGCTTCAACCAGCCGGCGCAGCAGCAGCGGGTAGGGGGCGCTGTCTTCCCCCTGCTGGTAGACCGCATTGGTGAACGTCACCAGCAGCAGCGACAGCACCAGCAGCAGGCCGGCGGCCGAGCGGGTCTTCCACAACGGTTCCAGCCCGGTAAGCGGCAGGCTCAGCACGAACAATACGGCGATGAACGAGAGCAGCGGCAACAGCCCACGGCAGATCGCGAACAGCACCTGGCGGGTGATCTGGATGGTGCGGTGCTGGGTGCGCCCGATCAGTACGCCGAACCCGGCCAGGCTGCCGGTGGCCAGTGCGATGAACGCGTCCTGCCGGAACAGGTCGCGGAAGACGGTCACGTCGAGCAGCTGGAACAGCGCCGACCACAGCCACAACAGCAGCCAGGTCAGCCCGGTGAACAGTGCCGCCAGGGCCAGGGTCAGACCATTCTGCCAGGCGCGCTCGAACAGCTCGGGGTAGCTGGCACGCCAGTGCCCGTGCTGCAGCTGGAACTGCCACCAGGGCAGGACCACGAACACCGCAACGGCCATGCCCAGGGTCAACGGAAGCTGCAACGCGCCCGATTCCAGTGCGGTCTCGCCATTGAGGTTCCAGCCGATCCAGGCGGCCAGCGCCAGCACCACCGTCGAGCCGAGCACGGCCTGCAGCCACAGGCGGCGCTGGCCCAGCTCCACCAGGCTCAGCGCCACAGCGCTGGGAATGGCCAGCACCCAGGCGTACCAGCAGTAGCGCCAGCCGATATCGCGGAAGGGCCACGCGTCGGACAGTTCCTGCGCGGCATACAGCATCAGGCCCTGCAGCAGGGCAAGCAGGACGATGGCGCTGCGTGCCGGCAGGGTCAGGGGCGTTGAAGACTGCATCGATGACCTTCCATGGCAAAGCACCATCCTAGCCCATCGCTGTTCGACGCCATCGCGCGACCATCCCGCCCCCAGCAGGTAGAATAGGACCATGCCTGTAACGCCGACCTCCCTTGCCGATCACCTGCTCGTCGCGCTGCCGTCGCTGCTCGACGCGACCTTCGCCCGCAGCGTCGCGCTGATCTGCCAGCACGACGAGAACGGGGCGATGGGCGTGCTGGTCAACCAGCCTTCCGAGTACACGCTGGGTGAAGTGCTTGCACAGATGGACATCACCACCGGTGATGGCGACCTGCAGGCGCGCATGGTGCTCAACGGCGGCCCGGTGCATCCCGAGCGCGGCTTCGTCATCCATGACGACGCGCGGGCGTGGGATTCCAGCCTGACCGTGGGCGACGGCCTGTACCTGACCACCTCGCGCGACATCCTCGAAGCGATGGCGCGCGGCGAAGGCCCGGCCAATGCCGTGGTCACCCTCGGCTGTGCCGGTTGGGGCGCAGGGCAGCTGGAAAGCGAGCTGTCCGAGAACAGCTGGCTGACCGTGCCGGCCGATGCCGAGCTGTTGTTCCAGCTGCCGCTGGAGCAGCGCTGGCAGGGTGCGGCCTCGCGCATCGGCGTGGACCTGTTCCGGCTGACCGACTACAGCGGCCATGTCTGAGCCCATCACGCCCGCGCCGGATTCTGCTGCCCCGGCGATCCGCCGTGACGGCACCGTTCTGGGTTTCGATGTCGGCTCGCGACGGATCGGCGTGGCCATCGGCAGTGCCTTCGCAGCGCATGCGCGCGCGGTGGCCGTGGTCGATGTGCACGGCAACGGCCCGGACTGGACCGCGATCGAACGCCTGCTCAAGGAATGGAAGCCCGACGGCCTGGTGGTCGGCGACCCGCTGACCCTGGACGGCCAGGACCAGCCCAACCGCAAGCGCGCGCAGGGCTTCGCCCGCCAGCTGCGGGAGCGCTTCAAGCTGCCGGTGGTGATGATCGACGAGCGTTCCAGCTCGGTCGAGGCCGCACGCCGCTTCGCCGTCGAGCGCGCCGAAGGGCGCAAGCGCCGCCGTGATGCAGCTGCCCTCGATGCCGTCGCCGCAGCGGTGATCATCGATCGCTGGCTGTCGTCGCCGGACGACGCCACCCCCATTCCCTGACTGCCCGACACCGCCATGACCGCCCAGCAAATCGATGCCTCCGGACGCCTGCGCCACCTGCTGACCCTGGAGGGCCTGCCGCGCGAAACGCTGCTTCAGCTGCTCGACCGCGCAGGGCAGATCCGCGATGCCGCAGTCGGCCGCGTCGGCAACAAGCGCCAGGTGCTGGCCGGTTCGGCGGTGTGCACGCTGTTCTTCGAACCGTCCACGCGCACCCGCAGTTCGTTCCAGCTGGCCGCGCAGCGGCTGGGGGCGGACGTGCTGAATTTCGACGCCTCGACCTCCTCTACCCGCAAGGGTGAGACCGCCTGCGACACGCTTCGCAACCTGGAAGCGATGGGCGTGCGCGGCTTCGTGGTGCGCCACCCCGATGACGGCGCCGTGGCCGCACTGGCCGATGCGGCAGGCGAGGGCACCGCGCTGATCAATGCCGGTGACGGCCGCAGTTCGCACCCGACCCAGGGCCTGCTGGACATGCTGACCCTGCGCCAGGCCAAGGGCCCGGATTTCTCGAAGCTGAAAGTCGTGATCGTCGGCGACGTGAAGCACTCGCGCGTGGCCCGCACCGACCTGCATGCGCTGCGCACGCTGGGCGTGGGCGAGATCCGCGTGTGTGGCCCGCAGTCGCTGCTGCCGGACGACGAGACCCTGAAGGGCTGCGTGGTCGGCGATGATTTCGACGCGATGCTGGAAGGCGTCGATGCGCTGATGATGCTGCGCCTGCAGCGCGAGCGCATGGAAGAAGGCCTGGTGCCGTCGCTGGAGCAGTACCACGCGCAGTACGGCCTGACCAACGAACGCCTGGCGCGCGCGGGCAAGGATGCCGCGGTGCTGCACCCGGGCCCGATCAACCGCGGCGTGGAAGTGACCGACGAGGTGGCCGACGGCCCGCAGTCGTGGGTGCTGCGCCAGGTCGCCAACGGCGTCGCCGTGCGCATGGCCGTGCTGGAAACCCTGCTGGGCTGACCTGCCCTGGTGGGTGCCGACCGTTGGTCGGCACGGTTGATCTGTCCTTATCCGATCCGGTGGGTGCCGACCGTTGGTCGGCACTGAACCGTCAGTGCGGTGAAGTGCGGGCCTAGCCATTGAATGGTTCCGGGCCTACCTGTACTGACGTGATTGCCCGATAGAACCGGAGTAGCGGCAGGCGCACGCTTGGGCCCATGAGCCGCGCACGCCTACGCCTACGCCTTGGCCGCCATTCCCGGATCGGACAATCCTACATCCTGACCACCGTCATCCAGGAGCGTCGACGCTACTTCGATGATGCCACTGCGGCACAGGAGGTGATGGATGTGTTCCGTCGCATTGATGCTGAGGGCCTGACGCACTCACTTGCCTATGTGGTCATGCCGGACCACATCCATTGGCTTGTGGAGATCCGTGCGTTCTCGCTGGACTACATCATGCAACGCTTCAAATCGAGCAGTGCATTGCGGATCAACCGCATGCTGGGTAGGACAGGACCATTCTGGCAATCGAGCTATCACGATCACGCCATTCGTTCTGAAGAATCACTGTTTCGCCATGCGATGTACATCGTCGCCAACCCGGTCAGGGCGAACTTGGCGAGCTGCGTGGGAGAGTATCCGTATGCCTGGTGCCGATGGGAGATCGATGAGAGGTACCAGGCAATGGATTACCCCGAAGCGGAGAGGTAGTGCCGACCAACGGTCGGCACCCACCCATACCCAAGCCGACCAACGGTCGGCACCCACCCATACCCAAGCCGACCAACGGTCGGCACCCACCCATACCCAAGCCGACCAACGGTCGGCACCCACCAATACCCAAGCCGACCAACGGTAGGCATCCACCAACAGGTGTTTCCCAGCAGAAGCTGCGCTTCAGCGCTTCTGCGCGAACAGCCATTCCCACATTGCCGGGTCGGCGTAGGTGGCGTCCCAGGCATTGTGGTTGCCTTCCGGGTATTCGGTGTAGCGCACGTCGCGTGCGGCGGCGCGCTGGAATGCGGCATGCAGTCTGCGGTCGTCGTCCGGCGGCACCACGTCATCCAGTGCGCCGTGGAAGATCCAGATCGGCGTGTGCTGCAGGCGCTGGGCAATCACCGCGTACGGGTCCGCTTCGTGCGCGACCTGCTCGACGAACAGGGTCGGGCGTACCGCACGCGGGGCGAGCACCGCGCCGCACACGGGGACGATCGCGGCAAAGCGGCGTGGGTCATCCAATGCGATGTTCCAGCTGCCATAGCCGCCCATCGACATGCCGGTCAGGTATTGCCGCGCCGGGTCGGCGCCGAATTCGGCGATCGTCGCGTCCAGCGCGGCCACTGCCGCACGGTTGTTGCGGCCGCTCCATTCCTCGTGGCCCGGCACCTGTGGGAACACCACCAGGGCGGGGAAATCGGGATGCGCGCGCAGGTAAGGCCCCAGCCCGGCGTGGGTCTGCTTGACGCCATCGGCGCCGCGCTCGCCCGAGCCGTGCAGGAACAGGACGACCGGAAGGTGGGTGGGAGCGGCGGCCGGCACGCCGGCCGGAATGAACACCTGGTAGTAAGCCGTTTGCCCGTCCACCTTCACCGCACGTGCTTCGAAGCGGCCACGCGCGCTGTCCGGCAGCGAAGTGCAACCGCTCATCATCAGAAGGGCCAGCAGTGGCAGCCAGCGCGACAGCAAACGGACCATGGGATTTTCCGAAGCGGCGAGATCGCCTGCATCGTAGTCCGCCGACGTCGGCCCGGCATCGTGCGCCGCGTCACTGCGGGCGCGGGAAGCTGGCGATGATCTCCAACTGCTCCTGTGCCTCGGCATTGCCTTCGGCGGCGGCGGCCTGCACCTGCGCAATGTCCGGGTGCAGGACCACCAGCAGTGGGTTCTCGCAGACCGGGCAGTCGTACTCGGTGGCGTCCTCGTCCAGCTCCATCTCCATGGCACGCGAGCTGCCCTTCCATTCGCAGGCCGGGCAGGTGTGCTGCTGGTCGCGCCAGCCGGGCTGGAAGTAGTTTTCGATTGTCGTTGCCATGGGGGGATCCAGTTGGGATCGGGTCAGAGCGCCGCGCAGCGGGGATCCGACCGTCGAGATGGTCAGTGCAGGAGCACCAGGGTGGCCAGGCCGAGGAAGGTGAAGAAGCCCATCGAATCGGTCACGGCGGTCAGGAAGATGCCGCTGGCCAGCGCCGGGTCGAAGCCGAAGCGTTTCAGCGTCAACGGCACCAGCACGCCGGCCAACGCAGCAAACAACAGGTTGCAGGTCAACGCGATGGCGATCACTGCCGACAACCCGGGCGAGTGGAACCAGGCGAGCACGATCAGGCCCAGCACCGAACCCAGCATCACGCCGTTCAACAGCGCGACCCGAACTTCCTTCCACAGCAGGGTGCGGGCGTTGGAGGCGCCCACCTGGCCCAGCGCCAGGCCGCGCACCATCAGTGCCAGCACCTGGGTACCGGCGTTGCCGCCGAGGCCGGCGACGATCGGCATCAGCACCGCCAGCGCCACCAGTTTGTCGATGGTGCCTTCGAAGTGGCCGACCACGCTGGAGGCCAGGAAGGCCGTGCACAGGTTCACCGACAGCCACATCAGGCGGCGGCGCATCGCGCGCCAGACCGGGCTGAACAGATCTTCGTCCTCGTCCAGACCGGCGGCGCCCAGCGCCTGGTGCTCGGCCTGGCCGCGGATGATGTCGACCACGTCATCGATGGTGATGCGACCGATCAGGATGTTGTTGTCATCCACCACTGGCGCGGAGATCCAGTCATGGTCGGAGAACTGGCGGGCGACTTCCTGGTCGCTCTCGCCGACGTCGATGGCTGGCTGCTCGTCGTCGATCAGGCGATTGATCGGGGTGGTGTCCTCGTGGGTCACCAGTGCCGCCAGCGACACGCGGCCGAGGTACTGATGGCGGCGGCTGACCACGAACAGGTGGTCGGTGTGGTCGGGCAGTTCACCGCGCAGGCGAAGGTAGCGCAGCACGACGTCGACATTGACGTCGGCGCGCACGGTCACCACGTCCGGATTCATCAGGCGACCGGCGCTGTCCTCGGGATAGGACAGGACCTGTTCCAGGCGCTCGCGGTTCTCGCGGTCCATCGACTTGAGGACTTCGTCGATGACCGTGTCCGGCAGGTCTTCGACCAGGTCGGCCAGATCGTCGATGTCCAGGTCTTCGACCGCGGCGATGATCTCGTCCGGGTCCATGTCCGCGAGCAGGCTTTCGCGCACGTCGTCGCCGACGTGGACCAGCACCTCGCCGTCGTCTTCCGGATCAACCAGTCCCCACACCACCTCGCGCTTGCCCGGCGGCAACGATTCGAGCAGGTTGCCGATCTCGGCCGGGGCCAGGGTGTTGACCAGGCGACGCACCGGGCCCAGCCGGCCGCTGTCCAGTGCATCGGACAGCATCCGCAGTTGGCGCGCAGTCTTGTCGTGGCGTACAGCTTCAGCCATCGCAGCTCCCGCGGGGATAAGAAAAGCCGCGATCCCGGCAAGGATGCGGCAACAGGGGTGTTCAGCGCGTCATTATCGCAAGGCGATGTTTCAACGCATAGCCGCCGGGTGGCGGGAGTGCCGGCCGCTGGCCGGCAACGTCTTGACCTTCAACGGGCGGGGTCAGATCCCTTTTCCCGCGGAAAAGGATCTGACCCCAGGCGTGCATGCCCGGCGAGCGGGGGGTATCAGGTCGTTTCGGCCACCAGTGCCAGCCAGCGTTCGATCGCGCGGCGGTCGCGCGCGGCCAGCAGCTTCGGTGCGCGCGCGCGCAGCATGGCCAGGTCGGCCTCGCGGACCGCGCGGCGTACTTCCAGCAGCGTGCCCGGGTGCAGGCTGAACTCGGTCAGGCCCAGTGCCAGCAACAGCGGGGTCATCCGCGCATCGCCGGCCATCTCGCCACAGACCGCCACCGGGATGCGGTGGCGCGCGCCGGTCTCGATCACCATCTGCAGCAGCCGCAGCACCGCCGGGTGCAACGGCGAATACAGCTCGCCCAGTGCTTCATTGTTGCGGTCGGCCGCCAGCAGGTACTGCACCAGGTCGTTGGTGCCGATCGACAGGAAATCGACCAGGTCGATGAAGCTTTCCAGCGCCAGCGCCGCAGCAGGGACTTCGATCATCGCGCCCAGTGGCACGTGGTCGGACACCATGTGGCCTTCGCCGCGCAGCTGTTCGGTCAGCTTGAGCATGCGGCGGCGCACCGCCAGCAGTTCCTCCCGGGTGCTGACCATCGGCACCAGCACCCGCAGCTTGCCGTAGGCCGAGGCGCGCAGGATCGCGCGCAGCTGGGTGTCGGCTACCTTCGGCCGTGCCAGCGACAGGCGTACGCCGCGAAGGCCGAGCGCCGGGTTTTCTTCGTTGCTCAGGGTCAGGCCGGTGCGGTCGGCCTTGTCCGCGCCCAGATCGAGGGTGCGGATGGTCACCGGTCGCCCGCTCATGCCCAGTGCCGCATCGCGGTAGGTCTGGAACTGTTCTTCTTCATCCGGCAGCTCGTTGCGCTGCAGGAACAGGAATTCGGTGCGGTACAGGCCCAGGCCGTGGGCGCCCAGCGCATGCGCCTGGGTCACGTCCTCCAGCGACTCGGCATTGGCCAGCAGGGCAATGTCGACCTGGTCGCGGGTGCGGCTGGGCTTGCTGCGCAGGCGGCCGAGCTCGCGCTGTTCGCGCGCGTGTTCCTTCAGTCGTGCGCGGTAGTCGCGCAGATTGTCGGCCTGTGGATTGGCGGTGATGCTGCCGTCGGCGCCGTCGATGATCAGCACGTCGCCATCGGCGATGCGGCTGAGCAGCTGCGGCACGTTGACGATCAAGGGCAGGTGCAGGCTGCGCGCAAGGATCGCGCTGTGCGAGAGCGCGCTGCCGGCGGCGGTGACGATGCCGACCACGCCTTGCGCCTGCAGCTGTGCCAGTTCGGAGGGCGCGATGTTGTCGCAGACCAGGATCTCGCCGGCCAGGCCTTTCACCGCTGGCGGGCGTTCGGGCTGCAGGAAGGCATGGATGCGGCCGATCACATGGTCGAGGTCGTCCATGCGGCTCTTCAGGTAAGCATCGTCCATGCCGTCGAAGACCTTGGCCAGGCGGTCGCGCTGCAGGCGCAACGCATAGCCGGCGCTGTACGGTCCGCTGCGGATCAGTTCGTCCAGCCCATACAGCAGCTCGGGATCGTCCAGCAGCAGCGCATGCAGGTCGAGGAACTCACCCACTTCCTGGTTCAGCGCTCCATGCAGGCGCTGGCGCAGCTCGTGCATCTCCGAGCGCGCGGCGTCCACCGCGCGATGCAGGCACGCCAGCTCGGCCTCGACCTGGTGGGCGGCAACGCGCTGCTCGGCCACTTCCAGTGCATGCGGCAGGCGCACGCGGGCGCGGCCCATTGCCGTGCCGCGGGCGGCACCATGCCCGGCCAGCAGCAGTACCGGCCGCTGGCCGGAAGGGGGTTGGCCGGCGCGTGCGCGTGGCACGCTCAGCTGTCCTCGTCGAAACGGCGTTCGAACAGGCCGACCACCGCCTCCATCGCGGCGGCTTCGTCCTCGCCGTTGATCCGCACGGTGACGGGGGTGCCCTGGCCGGCGGCCAGCAGCATCACGCCCATGATGCTCTTGGCGTTGATCTCACGGCCTTTGGCGGCCATGGTCACGTTGCAGCGGAACGGCGCCAGGGTCTGCACCAGCTTGGCGGTGGCCCGGGCATGCAGGCCCAGGCGGTTGCTCACGGTGAGTTCTCGTTCAAGCATCGTCGACTATCGCTCCATTACGGGTACCCGCCGCGGCTGTGGCGGGCAGTTGATCCAGTCCCTGTTCCGGATAATTCATCACCCGCAGCAACATCGGCAGGCTCAGCGCCGACACCCGGCGAACCGGGGTCCCCAGCCGGGCCAGCTGCCCGGCGAGGTTGGCAGGGCTGGCGCCGTACAGGTCGGTCAGGATCAGCACACCATCACCCCCGTCAACCCGCCGCAGGGCGGCCGAGGCGAGCGGGAGCAGGGCGTCCAGGTCTGCGTCGAACGGTACTTCGAAAGCTTCGGTTTTCAGCGGCAACTGCCGCAGGAGCCGGGTCGCCACGTCAAGCAGGGCGGTCCCGACCCCGGGATGTGTTACGAGGAGAATGCCACAGGTCATTACTGCACGTTAACAGGTCAAGGTGAATTGGCGATAGCAGCAGGAGAGGGGCACTGTGTCCCGTATTCAGCGTTGCTCCCAGGGGAGGCCTTTTCCGTTGAGAAAGAGATCCGACCCCATCCGTTTTTCGATGCCTGACAGCGATTCATCCACGCATGGCGTGGATCCATCGTGTCGACCAGGGTCGACACCCCCCAACAGCGGCAGAAATCTGTCAGAGGTGGGGCGGTGTGGGTCTGCAGGACCGTTGGCGCCATGGATGGCGCCATCGAGCCCCCAGGGGTGAGGGCGCTTTGCTTGCGAAGCACTGCTTCGCAAGCGCCCGAACGCCCAGCCGCCAGCGGCTGGGCCGGACCGCGGAGCGGGGTTCACGGCGTGTCCTGCAGACCCACACCGCCCCGCCATCCCACGGAATGCCGCATCTGCTGTTGCTGTTGCCGGCCAGCGGCCGGCACTATCGGCGGGTGCCGGGCGCAGCCCGGCCGACCCCCTCAATCCTGTTCGCGGTGGTACGTCGCCACGTCTTCCCAGCCCATCTCGCGGGCATGCCGGGCCAGGCGCTCGGCCAGGAACACTGACCGGTGCTTGCCGCCGGTGCAGCCGAACGCCACGGTCACATAGCTGCGGGTGCCATCACTCAGCTTCGGCAGCCAGGTATCGAGGAAGTCCATCAGCTGGGCCAGGTAGCGCTGCACGTCCGGCTGCGCTTCCAGGTAGTCGCGTACACCCGGTTCGCGACCGCTGAGCGCGCGCAGGTCCGGGTCCCAGTGCGGATTGGGCAGCACCCGCGCATCGAACACGAAGTCCGCCTCGGCCGGCACGCCGCGCTTGTAGGCGAACGATTCGAACAGCAGCGACAGGCCGGTGGCATGGTCCATCGTGAACTCGGTGATGATCCGCCGCCGCAGCTGATGCACGTTGAGGCTGCTGGTGTCGATCACCGCATCGGCCTCGCGGCGCAGCGGTGCGGTCAACTCGCGTTCGCGGGCGATGGCTTCAGGCAGCGACAGGCCCAGCTGGCTCAGCGGATGGCGGCGACGGGTGTCGGCGTAGCGCTTGAGCACGGCCTCGTCGCTGGCCTCGAAGAACAGCACCTTCACGTCCACGCCGGCGTCGGCCGCCAGCTGCCGCCAGTCGCCCAGCTGGCTCAGGTCGGCCTGGCCGCGAACGTCGATGCCTACGGCCAGACGCCGTGGTGCGCTGCCGTCGTGGTTGGTCAGCAGGCTGCGCACGAAGTCGGGGAGCAGATTGATCGGCAGGTTGTCCGAGCAGTAGTAATCCTGGTCCTCGAAGGTCTTCAGGGCGACGGATTTACCCGAGCCGGACAGGCCGCTGACGATGATCAGGGTCGGGGCGGAGGGGGTGACGGTGCTCATGGACAGGCTCTTCGAAGGGCAGGGAAATCAGGGTGTTCGCCGTTCCAGCAGGTTGCTGTGACGGGCAATGAACATGGCTGCCGGGTCGATGCCCTTGGTGCGCAGGATGTGCAGGCGGGTGGCCGCCTCGGTCAGCACGGCCAGGTTGCGGCCGGGCATCACCGGCAGGGTGATCAGCGGTACGTCCAGGTCCAGCACATGGCGGGTGCCCGAATCGCCGGTCAGGCGCTCGTAGCCATGCGGGGTGGGTTCGGTCATCGGCTTGGTCAAGTGGACGATCAGCCGAAGGTACTTGTTCTTCTTTACAGCCGTGTCGCCGAACATCTCGCGCACGTTCAACACGCCCAGGCCGCGCACCTCCAGCAGGTCCTGCAGCAGCTCCGGGCAGGTGCCATCGAGTACATCGGGCGCGATCTGGGTGAATTCGGGGGCATCGTCGGCCACCAGGCGATGGCCACGGCTGAGCAGTTCCAGCGCCAGTTCGCTCTTGCCGGATCCCGCTTCGCCGGTGATCAGCACGCCGATGGAATAGATCTCCATGAACACGCCATGCAGGATCACCCGCGGCGCCAGCGTCCGCGCGAGGTGGTAGGACAGGTGGTTGAGCAGTTCGTGGCCGCGCTTGGGCGACAGCCACAATGGCGTGCCGGATTCGTCCGCGGCAGCGCGCAGGTCTTCCGGGCAGGCCTGGTTGCGGGTCAGCACCAGCGCCAGCGGGTGCGACTGCATGATCTTTTCGATGGTCTCCCAACGCTGGCGCGGTTCCAGCGCATCCAGCCAGGACAGTTCCTCGGTGCCCAGGATCTGCACCTTGTTGGGATAGATGGCATTGAGGTAGCCGGCCAGCGAGGGGCGCCGCGAGACCGTGTTGCCGGCCTCCAGCTCGCGCTGCTCGCCGGACTTGCCGGCAGCCCAGCGCAGTCCCAGCCGCTCGCGCTGCTGTTCGAACAGTTCACGGGCGGTGATGCTGGTATTCATGCGGCACTCGCAGGTGGGGTCATGTCCAGCGCCTCGCGCAGCGCCCGGGCATCGCCCGCTTCGCGCAGGGCCTGGCGGATGTCCGGCGCCGAGAACAGCTCGGCCAGCTCGGACAGCAGCATCAGGTGCTGGTGGGTGTAGTGGGCGGGGACGGCCATCGCGAACACCAGGTCCACCGGCTCCTCGCCACCGAAATCGACCGGGGTGGCCAACCGCAGCAGGGCGCCGCGGGGGCGGTCCAGGGTTGGCGCGCGGCCGTGGGGAATGGCGATGCCGTGGCCGATGGCCGTGCTGCCCAGCGCTTCGCGCTGGCACAGGTTCAGATAGATCTGTTCGGCGTTGGCCTGGCGGCAGGCCAGCAACCCGGCGGCGGCCTGCAGGACGCTGTCACGGTCGGTGGCCGTGCAGAGCTGGGTCTGCACGGCCGCCAGGAGGTCAGTCAGGGGCATGTCTGCGGGGAACGGTGGCGATCAGCCACCATTGTCGCCCACCGGCAGCGGTGCGTGCTGCTGTTTTTTCTCCTTGTGCTTGATCACCAGACGGTCAAGCTTGTCCGCAAGCAGGTCGATCGCGGCATACATCGTCTGGGCATTGGCCTCGGCGTGCAGGGTCTGGCCGGGAATGTTGAGGCTGGCGTCGACGTGGTGTTCGGTCTTCTGCAGCTTGAGGGTCACCCGCGCTTCGCAGTGCTGGTCGAAGTGCTTTCCGATCCGGGCCAGCTTCTCCTCAACATAGGACTGCAGGGCCGGGGTGACTTCGACATCTTTGCCAAACGTTTCGATGCGCATCGGGTTTCTCCTGTGTTCGGATGTGCCAATGAACCTCTCCGCCGGGCGCGGCGGCGCGTCAAGCGATTCTGACCCTTTCGTGCGAGGCGGAAATGTTCATGGCTTCACGATACTTCGCCACGGTGCGTCGCGCTACTGGAATTCCCGACGATTTGAGCAGGTCAGCCAGCTTGGCGTCAGAAAGCGGCTTGCGCGGGTTCTCGTCGTCGATCAGGCGCCGGATCATCGCCTGGATGGCGGTGCTGGACGCCTCGCCACCGCTCTCGGTATCGATGCCCGAAGCGAAGAAGGCGCGCAGCGGCAGGGTGCCTCGCGGGGTACGCACGTGCTTGCGGGCGATCGCGCGCGAGACCGTGGATTCGTGCAGGCCGAGCTCGGCGGCGATCTCGCGCAGGGTCAGTGGACGCAGCGCCTGCTCGCCGAATTCGAGGAAGCCGGCCTGCTGCAGGATCAGGCTGCGCACGACGCGCAGCAGGGTGTCACCACGCTGCTGCAGCCCTTTCAGCAGCCAGCGCGCTTCCTGCAGCTGGGCACGCAGGTAGCCGGCATCGGCGTCGCCACAACGTCGGATCAGCTGTTCGTAGCCACGGTGGATCACCACCTTCGGCCCGGCATGCGCGGCCAGCGCTGCGCGCCATACGCCGTTCTGCCGCCACACCACCACGTCCGGCACCACGTAGGTGTCCTGCGACAGCGGCGCGATCTGCGTGCCCGGGCGCGGGTCCAGCGAGCGCAGCAGCGCCACGGCAGTCTCGACCTCGTCCAGCGGCAGCTTCAACTCATGGGCGAGCCCGGCGACGCCGCTGCGCGGCAAACGTTCCAAGGGTCCTGCGGCAATCTGTCGTGCCAGGAGCAGGCCGGGCGTGTCGCCGGCCAGCACATCCAGCTGCAGCAGCAGGCATTCGCCCAGCGTGCGTGCAGCCACACCCACCGGATCGAAGCGCTGGATGCGATGCAGCACGGCGAGGATCTCGTCCTCGTCGGCGTGGATCGCCGGCAACAGGGTTTCAGCGATGGTGGCCAGCGGCTCGCGCAGGTAACCATCGTCGTCCAGTGCATCGATCAGCGCGGCACCGATGCTGCGATCACGCGAGGACAGATGCGACAGATGCAACTGCCACAGCAGATGGTCGGCCAGTGTTTCGGTTTCGGCTACGCGCTCGGCAGCGCTGCCGTTGTCGTCGTCATCATCGAAGCTGCCACCGCTGCCGGTCGTCGTCCAGTCCAGTTCGGTCGGCGCCCAGTCGTCGCCCTCATCGCTGCGCTCTGCAGGCGCTTCGTTGTCGTTGCCATCGCTGCCTTCGTTGGCGGCGCTGCTGTCGTTGCTGTCGGCCCAGTCCAGCAGTGGGTTGCTTTCCACTGCCTGCGCGATCTCCAGCTCCAGTTCGGTGGCCGACATCTGCAGCAGCTTGATCGCCTGCTGCAACTGGGGCGTGAGCACCAGTTGCTGTCCCAACGATGTCTGCAGCCGAGTCTTCATGCCTGTGCCGAAAGGAAGGAAAGGGACCCGGCGACTGCTTCACAGCTTGAAGGAATCCCCGAGGTAGACGCGACGTACATCGGCGTTGTCCAGGATCGCCTCCGGCGAACCCTGGGCCAGCACGCTGCCCTCGGCGAGGATATACGCGCGGTCGCAGATACCCAAGGTCTCGCGCACGTTGTGGTCGGTGATCAGCACGCCGATGCCACGCTGCTTGAGGTGGGTGACGATGCGCTGGATCTCGCCGACCGAAATCGGGTCGACACCGGCGAACGGTTCGTCGAGCAGGATCAGGCGCGGTTGTGCGGCCAGTGCGCGGGCGATCTCGCAGCGGCGGCGTTCGCCACCGGACAGGCTGGCGCCGAGCTGGTCGGCGACATGGCCCAGCTGCAGTTCGTCTAGCAGGCCGTTCAATTCGCGCTCGCGGCCGGCCGAGTCCAGGTCCTCGCGCAGTTCCAGCACCAGGCGGATGTTGTCGGCCACGGTAAGCTTGCGGAACACCGACGGTTCCTGCGGCAGGTAGCCCACCCCCTGCTTGGCGCGGGTGTACATCGGGTCGCCGGTGATGTCCTTGCCGTCGAGCACGATGCTGCCGGCATCGGCGGCCACCAGACCGACGATCATGTAGAAACAGGTGGTCTTGCCGGCACCGTTGGGGCCGAGCAGGCCGACCACTTCACCCGCATCGAGGGTCAGGCCGAAGTCCTTGACCACTTCGCGCTGCTTGTACTTTTTGCGCAGGCCCTTGGCGACGAGCATTACTTCCTGCTCCCGGCCGGCTGTGCCGGCGTGGTGGCCTTGGGCTGTGCCGCAGGCGCGGCCGGGGTCTTGTTCTTCGGCGGGATGACGGTACGCACGCGGCTGCCGTCACCACCGGAGTTCATCTCGCCGGTGCGGGTGTTGTAGACCATGCGCTGGCCGGCATTGGTGCCGCGCGCGCTGGTGACCTTGTAGTTGCCGGTCAGGGTGATGATCTCGGTCTTGATGTCGTAGTCGATGCGATCAGCCAGCGCATCCATCCAGGTGCCGTCATCAAGCTGCTGCTTCATCTTGGCCTGCTTGCCGGTGAACACCACGCGCACGGCCTCGCCGTCCTTGAGGTAGATCTCGGCCTCGGACGAACGCAGGTCCAGCGTGCCCTGGGTGATGATCACGCCCTGCGACAGCACGGTCTTGCCGTCGCCGGTGAGCATGCCGGACTGGGCGCCGGAATCGATGTGCATGTCTTCGTTGCGGTCGGTGGACTTGGCGAAGGCAGCGCTGGGGACAAGAAGACCGAGCGCGAGTACGGCGGCAAAGGGAATCTTCATCGGGGTCCGTTCTACCGGTGGGGGCCTGCCGGGCGGGCCGGGGGCGGAGGGTGGGGCTGTCGGCCCTGCGCCTGTCCGGAGACGTCGCGGGCTGGCGGCGGAATCAGCGTCTGGGCGTGTAACGGCCCTTGGACTGGCTGAGGAAATGATACGTGTTGTTCTTCGAATCCACTTCGAAGCCGACGCCGGACTGTTCCATGCCCGGGCGGGTCATGGTCACCAGGGCGTCGGTACGGGCGCGGTTCTCCTTCGGGAACACGTCCAGGTGGTCGGTGCGGAAGGTGGTCGGCACCACGCCCGGGCCCGCCGGGCTGTCGCCGGCAACCTTGCCGCGCAGCTTCATCTCGTCGCCCTTGGCGCTGAGCCAGCCGGTCTCGGCACGCAGCGTCCAGTGCTTGCCATCCTTGTCCGGCATCTCGAACAGCGGGGTGGCGATGTTGATGGTCTGGTCGCCGCGCTGGCGCTCCAGCCGCGGTGCGCGCAGGGTGGTCGATTCCTTGCCGTGCTCATCCAGGGCAACGATCTGGAAGTCATGGAGGATGTAATCCACGCCGACTTCCTGGCCCCCCGTGGCTGGACCCTTGTCGCGGTTGCGCAGCGCCGCCCAGCTGCTCAGCAGGGCGGCCAGCAGCAGGCTGATGCCGAGCACGGTGCGCCAGTTCAAGGTGGGCAGGTTCATGCGCCAAACCTCGCCAGCACCGCATCCGCGCGGCCCTGGGCGGCCAGCAGGATGTCGCACAGCTCGCGCGCGGCGCCACGGCCACCCTCGGCGCGGGTCTGCCAATGCACGCGTTCGGCGATCCACGGATGGGCATTGGCCGGGGCCACCGCAAGGCCGACCGCACCCAGCGGCGCCAGATCGGGCAGGTCATCGCCCATGAACGCCACCTGTTCCAGGCCGATCCCGTGCTGCGCACACAGCGCCTGCACGCTGGCCAGCTTGTCGCCCACGGCGATCTGGGTGTCGATGCCGAGGTCGGCGCCGCGCTTGAGCGCGGACTGGCTGTTGCGCGCGGTGATCAGCACGGGGTGGATACCGTGCTGCTGCAGCAGTTTCAGGCCCAGGCCATCCTGCACGAAGTACGCCTTGCTCTCGTTGCCGTCCTTGTCGTAGTACAGCCGACCGTCGGTGAGGGTGCCGTCCACGTCGAAGCAGGCTAGGCGGATCTGGGCCGCAGCGGCATGCAGGTGGGCGGGGAAGGCGGGCAGGGGGGACCAGGGCATCAGGGCGGCAGGCTCGTTATGGGCGGGTGCAGCGTTACAGACTGAATGGGGTCTACGGACTGTCGGTTAAACCACCCGGGCCCGCAACAGGTCATGAATGTTCAGCGCGCCAACCGCGCGGCCCTGGCCATCAACCACGATCAGGCCGGTGATCTTGTGGGTCTCCATCAGGCGGGCGGCCTCGACCGCCAGCTGGTCGGCGCCGATGGTGCGCGGGTTGCGGGTCATCACGTCGGCGATCTTCGCCGTGCGCACATCCAGCGCGCTGTCCAGCGCACGGCGCAGGTCGCCATCGGTGAACAGGCCGATCAGCACGCCGTCGGCGTCAACCACGGCGGTCATGCCCAGCCGCTTGCGGCTCATTTCCACCAGCGCCTCGCTGAGGCTGGCGTCGGCGCCCACGCTGGGCAGGTCGTCGCCGGTGTGCATGACGTCGGTGATGTGCAGCAGCAGGCGACGGCCGAGGCTGCCGGCCGGGTGCGAGCGGGCGAAGTCATCGGCGGTGAAGCCACGTGCATCGAGCAGGGCCACGGCCAGTGCATCTCCCATCGCCAGCGAGGCGGTGGTGCTGGAAGTGGGTGCCAGCGCCAGCGGGCAGGCCTCGGCCGGCACGCTCACATCCAGATGGATGTCGGCGGCGGTGGCCAGGCTGGACTGCGGGCGGCCGGTCATGGAGATCAGCAGGTTGCCCTGGCGCTTGAGCACCGGCAGCAGCATCAGCACCTCGTCCGATTCGCCCGAGTAGGACAGGGCCAGCACGACGTCGTCCTCGGTGATCATGCCCAGGTCGCCGTGGCCGGCTTCACCGGGGTGCACGTAGAACGCCGGCGTACCGGTAGAGGCCAGGGTGGCGGCGATCTTGCGCGCGATATGCCCGGACTTGCCCATGCCGGTGGCAACCACCCGCCCGCGGCTGGCCAGGATCGCCTGGCAGGCCTGCTGGAAGGCCTCGCCGAGGCGGTCGGCCACCGCATCCAGGGCCTGCCGCTCGATCTCGAACACGCGGCGGCCACTGGCAACCAGGCCGGCAGGGTCGACGGAACGGGGGGGCAACAGGGGTTCGGCCATGCGGACGCCACGCAGCGGAAGTAGAATGGACCCACATTTTATTAGGAAAGCCCGTTGGACGCCGACACCATCCGCAATCTGATCGAAACCGGCCTGCCCGGCGCCCGCGCCGACGTGCAGGGCGACGACGGCGTGCATTTCGAAGCGACCGTGGTCTGCGAGGCCTTCGCCGGCAAGATGCCGCTGGCCCGCCACCGCATGGTGTACGCCACCCTGGGCGACCTGATGGGCGGCGCGATCCACGCGCTGGCGCTGAAAACCGTGACCCCGGCCGAAGCCGGCTGAACCGCAGAAGATCCCGAATACATGGCCAAGATCGTTGTGACCGGCGGCGCTGCGCTGCACGGTGAAGTGAGCATCTCCGGCGCCAAGAACGCCGTCCTCCCCATTCTCTGCGCGACCCTGCTGGCCGATGCGCCGGTGGAGATCACCAACGTGCCGCACCTGCACGACGTGGTCACCACGGTGAAGCTGCTCGGCGAGCTGGGCGCCAAGGTCACCATCGACCAGGGCACGCTGTCGCGCGGCAGCGCGATCGTGGTCGACCCGCGTCCGGTCAACCAGCACGTCGCACCGTATGAGCTGGTCAAGACCATGCGCGCCTCGATCCTGGTGCTGGGCCCGCTGCTGGCCCGCTTCGGCGCCGCCGAGGTGTCGCTGCCGGGCGGCTGCGCGATCGGCTCGCGACCGGTCGACCAGCACATCAAGGGCCTGCAGGCGCTGGGCGCCGAGATCGTGGTCGAGAACGGCTTCATCAAGGCCAGCGCCAAGCGCCTGAAGGGTGGCCACTTCACCTTCGACATGGTCAGCGTCACCGGCACCGAGAACGTGCTGATGGGCGCGGTGCTGGCTGAAGGGACCACCGTCCTCGACAACTGCGCGATGGAACCGGAAGTGACCGACCTGGCGCACTGCCTGATCGCGCTGGGCGCGAAGATCGAAGGCCTGGGCACCGCCCGCCTGGTGATCGAGGGCGTCGAGCGCCTGTCCGGTGGCCGCCACGAAGTGCTGCCCGACCGCATCGAGACCGGCACCTTCCTGGTGGCCGCAGCGATGACCGGTGGCAAGGTTACGGTCAACCGTGCGCGCCCGAACACCATGGACGCGGTGCTGTCCAAGCTGGTCGAGGCCGGTGCGAAGATCGAGACCACCGACGACACCATCACCCTGGACATGCAGGGCAGGCGGCCGAAGGCGGTCAACCTGACCACCGCGCCGTACCCGGCATTCCCGACCGACATGCAGGCGCAGTTCATGGCGCTCAACTGCGTGGCCGATGGCGTGGGCGTGATCAACGAAACGATCTTCGAGAACCGTTTCATGCACGTCAACGAACTGCTGCGCCTGGGGGCGGACATCCAGGTTGAAGGCCACACCGCCATCGTGCGTGGCAGCGAGCACCTGAGCGGCGCACCGGTGATGGCGACCGACCTGCGTGCGTCGGCCTCGCTGATCCTGGCCGGCCTGATGGCCAGCGGCGATACCACCATCGACCGCATCTACCACCTTGATCGTGGCTACGAGAACATCGAAGAGAAGCTGTCTTCGCTCGGCGCCACCATCCGGCGCGTGCCATGATCCTGCGCGGCAAGTTCAGCCCGCGTCGCAAGGCGCTGCTGGCCCTGGTGCTGATCGTGCTGGCGTGGCTGGGCTATGCCTGGTACGCCAACATCGCCATCACCCAGGGCATCGAGCAGAAGGACATGGACTGGAACGGCGACGGCACGGTCACGCGTGACGAGATCATCGAGTCGTTCTATGCGGTCGCGGTGAACGACAGCCAGGACGGCAACCGTCATTGCCGCACCTTTGTCTGGCGCAGCACCGGCGAGCAGATCCGCGTGGACTGCCGCACCGAGTTCAAGCCGGCGGCGGCCGAGGAAAAGAAGTAAGAAAAACGCCCGCGAAAGCGGGCGTTTTCTTTTCGCGGGGCCCGGGGTCGGAGCCCTTTCCATCGGAAAGGGCTCCGACCCCAGCCACACAACCGGGATCAGAGCCCATCCCCGAGGGGATGGGATCCGACCCCGGCACTCAGTTCATCGCCTTGATGGTCAGGTCCAGCGCATCGCGGCCGCTCTCACGCTGCAGCATGCGCGCCGGCACCGGGAAGTCCGGCACGATCCAGGCGATCAGCTCCTTGTTGCCATCGGCGCGCGAGACCTTGGTCGCCTCGTAACTCTTGCCGGCCACGGTGATCGATTCCTTGCCGATCACGCGGTAGGTCATGTTCTTGATCCGGCCTTCGTCCACCATGCGATAGGTCAGCGGCTTGCCGGCGGCCAGGTCACGGGCGATCGCCAGGTTGATCAGCAGCGCGTCCATGTCGCCTGCTTTCAGCGCGATGGGGCCCGCACGGTCCGGCTTGATGTCGCCGGTCCAGGTGGCCTGGTTGCTGGTCCAGTTGTAGTTGGCCTGCACGTTGCGCTTCTTCACCAGCAGCGCCGAACGGTCCTGGCTGCTGAGCGGACGCAGCTGGCCACGCACTTCCTCGAACACCGTGCTCTGGCTGAGGTCGGCCAGCTGGTTCTTCACCTGCAGGCTGTAGCGCCATTTGTTGCTGCCTTCGCTGGCCAGGGTCATGGTGCCGTTGGCCTGCATGCCCATGTAGCTGGCCAGGTAATCCGCCTTGAACGGTTCCAGCGCCATGGCCGGCAGGCTGGCCACGGTCAGGGCAGCGGCTGCGATCCAGGTGAGGGGGCGGGTCAGGGTATTCATGCTCAGACTCCTTGGTATTCGATCAGGCGCAGGTCGACGCGGTCTTCGCCGTCTTCGCGTTGCAGGATGCGCACCGGGGTGGGGACACCGTTGGCGATCCAGAGAATGGTTTCGTTTCTGCCACCGTTGGTCCGGTAGACCCGCAGCGCGTTGTAGGACAGGTCGCCGACCTCGACGTTCTCGGTCTGCGGCGCGGCCTGGTAGTCGTGTTCGCGGACCTTGCCCATGTCCACGTAGCGGTAATGCATGGTGGCGCCCGGACGCGCATCGCGCATGATCGCCAGGTTGATCAGCAGCGCGCTCTGGTCGCCGGCCCGCAGCGGGATCGGCTGCGCGCGCTCCTTCTTGACGTCGCCGGTCCATTGCGCGGTGCCGGCCTGCCAGTTGTAAGTGCCCACGGCCTTCTTGCCCAGGAACAGGCCCTTGCGCACCGTGCTCTGGCTGAGCGGTGCGTAGACGCCACTGCGCTCCTCGAACACCGTGCTCTGCTCGATGTTCAGGCCGAGCACGCTGGCAAAGCCGCGGCGGCCGACCACCTGCATGTCCACCCGCCACTGGCTGCCGCCGGTGTGGGTGACCTGCATGCTGGCATCACCCGCTTCCTTGCCCTTGTAGAAGGCCTGGTAGGTGGCGGTGAACGGCTGCAGCGGCGGCGGCTCCCAGGCCAGTGCCGGCAACAGCGGCACACTGGGCTCGTTCGGTGGCAGCGCAGCGGGTGTGGGCGGCGGGGAAGCCGCAGGCGGCTGCGCCTGGCCCCAGCCCACAGCGGGAAGCACGGCAAGCGACAACAGCAGTGAAGTGGACAGCAGCGTCGTGGTCTTCATGGAGGACAGGAACCGCAGGAGGGGGCAGGATGCCAGCCCCGCAGTCAGCGGGGCGTGTGCAAGAGCGTTACCGGTTCAGGTTTCCGGCGGAATCTAGGGCCAAGGGGCTAAACAGGGGGTGACCGTCCAGCCAGGGCTGACCCTCCCGTTCAGCCAGGCGGCCCTCGCACAGCAGCTGCAGTGTGGCGATCAGCAGCGGATGCTCCACCGCAAGCACGCGTGCGGCCAGCGCCTGCGCGTCGTCGCCGGGCCGCACCGGCACGCGGGCCTGCGCCAGCACCGCGCCGGCATCCAGTTCGGGGACCACCAGGTGCACGCTGGCGCCATGCTCGGCGTCACCGGCCTGCAGCGCCCGCGCGTGGGTGTCCAGGCCCTTGTGCAGCGGCAGCAGCGACGGATGGATGTTGACCAGGCGGCCGGCGAAGCGCTGCACGAAGGCCGGACCAAGGATGCGCATGTAGCCTGCACAGACGATCCAGTCCGGCTGTACTGCTGCCAGCGCATCGCCCAGTGCCTGCTCGTAGGCGGCGCGGTCACTGAAGGACTTCGGCGTGTGTGCCCAGCGCAGGCCGGAATCGACGCGCTGCAGTGCTTCTGCAGCGGGGCGGTCGGAGAACACGCCGGCTACCTCGGCCGGCAGGCGGCCGCTGCCGATCGCGTCGAGGATGGCCTGCAGGTTGCTGCCGCGGCCCGAGGCGAGCACGGCGATGCGGGTTGGGGCGGTCATTGCAGGGAACTCCGGCGGATCAATGGCCAGGTCAGCAGGCTGCCGATGGTCGCCATCAGCATGTCGGCATGCGCATCCCACATGTCACCCTGCTGGCCGTTGTAGGCTTCGGCGGCATTCGGCGACAGCGCCAGCGCAATGGCCCATTCGAACCATTCGTAGACCAGGCTGGCGCACATCACCGTCATCACTGCCAGGGTGAAGGCCTGGCCCAGCCGCAGCGCTGGCCACGCATGGCGCGCCAGCTGCAGCAGCGCGGGGGTGAAGCAGACGCCGAACAGGAAGTGGATGAGGCGGTCGAAGTGATTGCGCTGCCAGCCGAATGCCGCGTTGGGCGACCAGCCGGTCAGCGCCTGCGCCCAGGCGTCGTAAGGCACGTTGGAATACAGCCAGCGCGCCGCCACGCAGTGCAGAGCGATGAAGCCGCAGATGGCGATGAAAGCGCCGTTGCCCAGCCAGCCACCGCGACGGTCGACCCACAGCAGGGCGACCAGCCCGACCACGGTCAGCGTGCTGTGCAGGGCCTGCTCGGTGGGCCACAGCGGGTGGATCCAGCTGATCGCGAAGACCGCCAGTACGGCGGCGAAGGCCAGCTTCTTCGGTACCGGGAAGCGGTAGCGGGTGGGTGAGGCGGTCGTTGAGAAGGCTGGCGAGGACATGTCGGGTCGATCAGGGGAGGGCGGCTGTCTGCCCACGGGCTCAGACACTGAGATGGTCGCCGCGGTCGAACAGCGCAGCCATCTCCGGCTTGGACAGGAACACCCAGGCATAAGCGGTCAGGGCCATGCCCAGCGGGCCGGCCAGCACGCCCAGCCAGGCCGCGCGCTGGCACCAGGCCAGGCCGGTGCGCTGTGAAAGCTGGCGGGCAGTACGCAGCTGCACGAAGCCCAGCACGGTGGCCAGCAGGGCGATCGAGGCATGGATCGAGGCCAGCATCCAGGCATCGTCCAGCCCGCGTGAGTGGGCCACCCATCCACTGAGGCCAAGGAACGCCACTGCGGCGACCCAGTGGAAACCGGCCAGTGCATGGAACAGCACGCTCAGTGTCTGCAGATGGCTGACCAGCTGCAGCTGCGCCAGGGTCTGGTGCGGCAGCGGCGGTGGATTGCCGGAGGCGGTCATGCGGCCGTGGCGGGAGCGTCGAAGGCAGCCTTGACCTGCGGACGCAGCAGGGTGATCAGGCTGAACACCCCCAGCACCGTGCCGACCGGCGTGAACAGGCAGGCCAGGCCAGCCGCGATCAGGCACAGCAGATGGCGGCGGCGGCGGGACAGGCAGCGGCCGGCATAGGCCACGAACGAACCCAGCGCGATGCCACCGAACACGACGACGCAGCCGAGAACAGTGAACACCCAGCCCATCAGGCGCTGTTCCTCCGGCGAGGAGGGCTCGCCGCCGGACTTCATCGGCAGGCTGCCGGTCAACGCAGCGATGCCGATCACGATGTGCAGGATGAAGATCAGCGAGAACAGCACGATCAGGCCACCGACCACGTAGTGTGCGATGGCCAGCATGCGCAGGTGGTCGGCATCCTGCGCGCTGAACGGCGGTACCGTCGCCAGCGGCGGCGGCACGGGGGCGGGCGACAAGGGGGGCGTTGCGTCCATGCGGGCTCCTGGTTGCCGGGCTCAGCCGATGTGGACGCGCTCGGCGCCTTCGGCGGTGACCACCTGGCCGATGGTCCAGTGCTCCAGGCCCTGCGCCTTGACCGCCTCGGACACCGCAGCAACCTGGTCCGGCGCGACGATCAGCACGAAGCCGATGCCGCAGTTGAAGGTGCGCCACATCTCGCTGTCGGCCACCGCGCCTTCCTTCTGCAGCCACTGGAACACCGGCGGCAGGGGCCAGGACGACGCCTGGATGTCCAGGCCGAGGCCGTCGGGCACCACGCGGATGATGTTCTCGGTCAGGCCGCCACCGGTGATGTGGGCCATGCCATGGATGGCCTCGCCGTGCGACTTCAGCAGCGACAGGATCGGCTTGACGTACAGGCGGGTCGGCGCCATCAGCGCATCGACCAGCTTCACGCCGCCTTCCAGCTCCAGATCGGCCGGGCGGCCGGCGCGGTCGTAGATGCGGCGGACCAGCGAGTAGCCGTTGGAGTGCGGGCCGGAGGAGGCGATGCCGATGAGCACGTCGCCGGCGGCCACGCTGGCGCCGTCCTTCAGCTCGCTCTTCTCGACCGCGGCGACCGTGAAGCCGGCCAGGTCGTACTCGCCCGGGGCATACATGTCGGGCATTTCAGCGGTTTCGCCGCCGATCAGGGCGCAGCCGGCCTCGGTGCAGCCGTTGGCGATGCCGCCCACGACCGCCGCCGCGGTGTCGATGTCCAGCTTGCCGGTGGCGAAGTAGTCCAGGAAGAACAGCGGCTCGGCACCCTGCACCAGCACGTCGTTCACGCACATGGCGACCAGGTCGATGCCGATCGTATCGTGGCGGTTCAGCTGGTGGGCCAGCTTCAGCTTGGTGCCCACGCCGTCGGTACCGGACACCAGCACCGGCTCGCGGTACTTGTTGGACAGGTCGAACAGGGCGCCGAAGCCACCCAGGCCGCCCATCACTTCCGGGCGGAAGCTGCGCTTGACCAGGGGCTTGATCCGCTCGACCAGTTCGTTGCCGGCGTCGATGTCGACACCCGCGTCACGGTAGGTGAGGGGGGAGGGGGCGGAAGACGGGGTGTTGGTCACGGGCGTCGGCGCTGGCAGGGGTTGAACGGGCGATTTTAACAGGCCGCATTGGCGCAAAGGCCGTATTCGGGCAACAATTCCCCCGGATACGTCGAGCCAATGGATGTCCTGATGCGCCGCAGCCTGATTCTGACCCTGCTCCTTGCGCTGAGCCTGCCGGTGGCCACGATGGCCCAGAGCGGCCTTCGCACCGAGGGTGATGTCGCCACCGCCAGTGGCGCGTACGAGGCCGAAGTGCCCGTCAACAGCCAAGCCGAGGCCGATCGCAACGGCGCCCTGGCCCGCGCCCTGAGCGTGGTACTGGGCAAGCTGTCCGGCGACCGCAGCGTGATGTCCCGCCCCGGCGTGGTGCAGGCGCTGCGCAACGCCAAGGACTACGTGGCCAGCTACGACTACAAGCAGGACCAGAGCGTGGGCGCCAGTGGCGCCCCCAGCTTCCGTACCCTGCTGGTGGCCCGCTTCCGCGAGGATGATGTCGACTCGCTGGTGTCGGCGCTGGGCCTGCCGCTGTGGCCGCAGCCGCGACCGAAGCCGGTGCTGTGGCTGGCCGTCGACGATGGCAGTGGCCCGCGCCTGGTCAGCGTGCAGCAGGCCAACGCCGCCCGGCCGTTGCTGAACCGCGCCATCGAGCGCGGCTACAAGCTGGGCCTGCCCAGTGGTGGCGCCGCCGAACAGGCGCTGGCGGGTGCGATCTGGCGCCAGGACAGTGCCGCCGTGGCCCGTGCCTCCTCGCGCTACTCGCCGCCGATGCAGCTGATCGGCAAGTTGTACCGCGCCAATGGCGGCTGGCAGGCGGACTGGGTGTTCGTCGACAACGGCCGTGAACTGAACAAGTGGACCAGCAAGGACGCCAACGCCATGCGCGCGATGGCGGCCGGTGCCGACGGCGCCGCCGATGCGCTGGTCAAACGCTATGCCAAGGCCGGCGCCGCCGTCGGCCAGGCCGGGACCTACCGTGTGGTGGTCACCGGCATCAACAGCGCCGACGACTACCTGCGTCTGGCCGCCGGCCTGCGCGAGGTGCCGGTGGTGCGCAATGTCACCCCCCTGCATGCCTCGGCTGGCCAGCTGGAGCTGAACCTGGAGATGACCACCGGCCTGGCCGGCTTCAACCGCATGCTGGGCGACAACGGCGTGCTGGTGCCGAGCGCACCGCTGCCGGCCCTGCCCACGCCGATCGACGACACCACCGGTACCCCGGTGGCCGCCCCGGTCAGCAACGAGTACCGCCTGCGATGACCCTGACCCCGGAAGCCGAAATCGCGCAGTTCCTGCGCCGCCTGAAGTACATCCTGTTCGCCGGCCTGATCGGCTGGGTGGTGTGGCTGCTGGCGCCGATCCTGACTCCCTTCGTGCTGGCGCTGGCGCTGGCCTGGCTGGGTGACCCGCTGGTGGACCGCATCGAGGCCACCGGCCGCTCGCGCATGACCGGCGTGGTGCTGGTGTTCGCGGCGATGGTGCTGGTGATCGTGGCGCTGCTGCTGGTGCTGGTGCCGATGATCGAGCGCCAGATCACCACCCTGATCGCGGTCGCGCCCCAGGCACAGGCGTGGCTGATGGAAAAGGGCATTCCCTGGTTCGAGCAGAAGACCGGCCTGGAAGTGATGCAGTGGCTGGACCCGGACCGCCTGATCGAATGGGTGCGCAGCCACTGGCAGCAGGCCGGCGGCTTCGCCACCACGTTCATGGGCTACGTCTCGCGCTCGGGCTTCGCGATGGTGACCTGGGTGGTCAACATCCTGCTGCTGCCGATCCTGGCGTTCTACTTCCTGCGTGACTGGGACAAGCTGGTCGAGCGGGTCGCGTCGGTGATTCCGCGCAACCAGATCGGCACCATCAGCGCGCTGGCGCGTGAATCCAACGAGGTGCTGGGTGCGTTCATCCGCGGCCAGTTCCTGGTGATGCTGGCGCTGGGCGTGATCTATGCCGGTGGCCTGTCGCTGGTTGGCCTGAAGCTGGGCCTGCTGATCGGCCTGATTGCCGGCCTGATCAGCTTCATCCCTTACCTGGGCGCGACCACCGGCATCCTGATGGCGATCATCGCCGCACTGGTGCAGGCGCAGGGCTTCGACCTGAAGCTGCTGATCCTGGTCGGCGTGGTGTTCACCGTGGGCCAGCTGCTGGAAAGCTACGTACTGACCCCGCGCATCGTCGGCGACAAGATCGGCCTGCACCCGGTGGCGGTGATCTTCGCGGTGATGGCCGGCGGCCAGTTGTTCGGCTTCCTCGGCATGCTGCTGGCGCTGCCGGTGGCGGCGGTGACCAACGTGCTGCTGCGCTACGCGCACCAGCGCTACCGCCAGAGCGAGCTGTACGTGGGCGAGAAGCCGGCGATCGTGCTTGATGGCGTGGTCGATGCCCCCCATATCATCATTCCGAACGACAAGGGCCCCGACCTGAAGTGATGGGTGTGCCGCAACTGCCGCTGGCCCTGCATTACCCGCGGGACCAGCGCCTGGAGACCTTCATCGGTGCGCCGGATGGCGCGCTGGCGCAGCTGCGCGCGATCGCGGTGGGTGCCAGCCACGATTGGGTCTACCTGGAAGGTGCGGCGGGCACGGGCAAGACCCACCAGGCGCTGGCGATGTGTTCCAGCGCCGAGCAGGCCGGGCGCCTGCCGACCTATGTGCCGCTGGCCAGTGCGGCCGGCCGCGTGCGTGCGGCGCTGGATGGGCTGGAGGCGCGCGAACTGGTGGCGCTGGACGGCCTGGACGAGGTTGCCGGCAACCGCGAGGACGAGGTCGCGCTGTTCGATTTCCACAACCGCGCGCGTGCCGCGGGCGTGACCGTGCTGTACACGGCGCAGAAGGCGCCGGAAGCGCTGGGCCTGGTGCTGCCGGACCTGCGTTCGCGGCTGGGCCAGTGCGTGCGCGTGCTGCTGCAGCCGCTGGATGAGGAAGGGCGGGCAGCGGTGCTGCGCGAACGCGCGCTGCGGCGTGGGCTGGCGATCGACGAGGCGTCCATCGAGTGGCTGCTGTCGCACACCGGGCGCGAGCTGGGTGGGTTGATCACGCTGCTGGACTGGCTGGACCGCGAGTCGCTGGCGGCGAAGCGGCGGATCACCGTGCCGTTCCTGCGCCAGGTGCTGGAAGAAGGCCGGCCCCGCTACTGAGGGTGGGTTTGTTTGCAGGGCTGCGCCCTGCACCCGCCGAATCAACGTCAACGTCAAAAGCTGGCTATCCGTGGGATGGCGGGGTGGGTCCGGTTGCGGGGGACGCTGCAAGTACGTCCATGTAAGCTCGGTCGCCGCATCCATGCGGCTCACGCCCCCGCAACCGGACCCACCCCGCCTTCGACAGTTGGCCGCGATCTGCCGGTACTGCGTACTGCACTGCTGACTGCTGACTGCTGTTGGTGGGTGTCGACCTTGGTCGACACGTGTCTTGCTTGTGGTGGTTGGCGACCGTTGGTCGTCACCAGAGCGAGCGCAGCGAAGCGATCCGCTTTTGATTTTCTTTCTTTCTTCCGTGGCTGGACGCGCACGGAAACTGTCAGAGGCCGGGCGGGTGGGCCATGCAGGGGCGTTGGCGCCATGGATGGCGCCATCGAGCTTACAGGGACGTACTTGCAGCGTCCCCTGCATGGCCCACCCGCCCGGCCAAGCACGCGATCCGCTCTACGCGACCAGCCACGAGGGGCTCAGCCGTTCGCCGCCAACTCAGCATCCAGCGCACGCAGCCGATCCACGGTGCCGACATCGGTCCAGCGCCCGCGATGGTGCTGCCCGGTCATCAACCCCTGCGCCATGAAATGCTTCTGCAGCGGCACCACCGAGAACTTCGGCGGCAGCCGCTCGCTGCCCGGCGCCTCGCCGATCACCGTGCGCCAGTCGGCCACGATCGAAGGACGGTACACGCCGATGCCGGCATAGGTCAGGCACGGGCCTTCGCGATCGTGGTGCAGCACCCCCTGCGTATCGAGGCGGTAGTCACCGTGCGGGTGCTGAACCGGATTGTCGACCAGCACCAGGTGCGCCTGGCCCTGCGGCTCGCGGGGCAGCGTGGCGAAATCGAAATCGGTCCAGATGTCGCCGTTAACCACCAGGAATGGGGCGTCGCCCAGCACCGGCAGTGCGTTGAGAATGCCGCCGCCGGTTTCCAGCGGGGTCTGCCCTTCGTACATGAAGTGCAGGCGCAGGCCCCACTGGCTGCCATCGCCCAGCGTCGCCGGGAACTGCTCGGCCAGCCATGCGGTGTTGACCACCACCTCGCGAACGCCCAGCGCGGCGAGGCGTTCCAGATGCCACACGATCAGTGGCTTGCCGGCCACTTCCAGCAGCGGCTTGGGCGTATGCAGGGTCAGCGGGCGCATGCGCTCGCCGAGGCCGGCAGCAAAGACCAGTGCTTTCATCGGGCCACGCGCATCGGTGCGGCCAGTTCGGCCAGCGCAGGCTTGATGCGGTCGTCCAGCAGCTGCTGCAGGGGGGCCAGCTCGCGGTAGCGCGGCAGCACTTCATCCAGATAGGTGATGAAGCGCGGTGCGTCGTCCAGGTAATGGCCCTTGTTGTCGCGGTAACGCAGGCGGCAGAACAGGCCGAGGATCTTCACGTGGCGCTGGATGCCCATCCAGTCGGCATCGCGCAGGAAGGTGGCGCGGTCGGGCACCGGCAGGCCGGCACCGCGCGCACGCTCGTGGTACTGCGCCAGCCATTCGTCCACACGCTGCAGTGGCCAGCTCAGGAAGGCGTCCTTGAACAGGCTTACCGCGTCGTAGGCGATCGGGCCGCGCACCAGGTCCTGGAAATCCAGTACCGCTGGGCCGCCGTCGACCGGCATCAGGTTGCGCGGCATGTAGTCGCGGTGGGTCATCAGCTGGGCCTGGCCCAGCGCGTTGTCCATCAGGCGGCGATGCACCAGCTGCAGGCCTTCGATCTCGCCGCAGTCCAGCTCCAGGTTCAAGTGGCGCTGCAGGAACCATTCGTCGAACAGGCCGGCATCACGCTGCAGCAGCGCTTCGCCGAACTGGCCGAAATCAGCGGGCACTGGAATCGCCTGCAGGCGCAGCAGCTGTTCGATCGAACGGTCGAACCATTCATCGGCGTTGCGCTCGTCGAGGATCTTCGCCAGGGTCGGGCCGCCGAGGTCTTCCAGCAGCAGGAAGCCGGCCTCCAGGTCCTGGGCGAGCAGCATGGGCACGCGCAGGCCGTTGTCGTGCAGCAGGCCGCGCATGCGCAGCCACGGCCGCGGATCTTCCAGCCCCGGCGGGGCGTCCATCACGATGTGGCTGCCGCGCGTGCTGGTGGTGCGCCAGTAGCTGCGCATGCCGGCATCGACCGAGGCGCGTTCGACCACTGCATTCGCATCTTCGAGCTGGGTACGGGCCCACTGCAGGCGCTGCGCGCTGCGCTGGGGATCGGAGGCGGGTTCGGTCATGCAGGCATATCCGGGCGCGCCGGGCGCGCCAACGTCGGGAACAGGAAGGGAAGGGGATGCGGGCTCAGCGGCGTCCGCTGAACAGGCGCAGGACGGCCAGCACGGCCACCGCGCCCACCACCGCACCGAGGAAACCGGCCGGTTCGCCGGGGGCGTACCAGCCCATGTACTGGCCGAACCAGCCGGCCAGCAGCGCGCCAAGGATGCCCAGCACGATGGTCAGCAGGCAGCCCATGCGGTTGTTGCCGGGCATGAAGAAGCGCCCGAGCAGGCCGACGAAGAAGCCCACCAGCAGGATGTACAGCCAGCTGCTGCTGCCGAACAGACCATTCATGCGCGCGGATTCCGCTTGAGTGTGGACGCAGCCTAGCAAGGCCAGGCTGCGTCCGTCACGGGTGCCGGATCAGCAGCAGCCGTGGTCGCCGTGGCGGGTGCCGCTGTCGGCCGCCACCGGCGAACCGCTGGTCTCGCCGCGCAGGCTGGCGGCGTAGTGCTCGCTGATCACCTTGGATACGCAGGCGGTGACCTTCTTGCCCATCGGGATGTGCAGGAATTCGTTCGGGCCATGCGCGTTGGAGTGCGGGCCGAGCACGCCGGTGATCATGAACTGCGCACCCGGGAACTTCTCGCCGAGCATGCCCATGAACGGGATCGAGCCGCCTTCGCCCATGTACATCGCCGGCTTGCCGAAGAAGGCCTGGCTGGCGTCGTCGATGGCCTGGGTCAGCCACGGCGCCATGGCCGGGGCGTTCCAGCCGGTGGACGCCTTTTCAAGGTCCAGGGTGACCTGTGCGCCGTTCGGCGGGTCGCGCAGCAGCGCTTCCTTCAGCAGCTCGCCGCAGGTCTTGCCATCGGCGGTCGGGGGCAGGCGCAGCGACAGCTTCACCGAGGTCTGCGGGCGCAGCACGTTGCCGGCCGATTCCAGCGGCGGCATGCCGCCGACGCCGGTGACCGACAGCGCCGGGCGCCAGGTGCGGTTGAGCACCAGTTCGGTCAGGTCCTCGTTCATCGGGCGCAGGCCGTCGACCATCGGGAACTTCTCGAAGATCTCGGTATCGACCACTTCGGCGGCACGCTTGGCCTGTTCCTGGCGTTCGGCCGGAATCTCGACGTTCATGCCGTCGATCAGGATGCGGCCGGTGTCCTGGTCCTCGATGCGCGAAAGGATCTGGCGCAGCAGGCGGAAGCTGGACGGGATCACGCCGGAGGCATCGCCGGAATGCACGCCTTCGTTGAGCACCTTCACGGTGAAATTGCCGCCGGTCAGGCCGCGCAGCGAGGTGGTGCACCACAACTGGTCGTAGTTGGCGCAGCCCGAATCCAGGCAGACCACCAGCGACGGCTTGCCGATGCGGTCGGCGAGGTGGTCGACGTAGGCTGGCAGGTCGTAGCTGCCCGACTCTTCACAGGCTTCGATCAGCACCACGCAGCGCGCGTGCGGCAGGCCTTGGGCCTGCAACGCCAGCACGGCGGCCAGCGAGCCGAAGATGGCGTAGCCGTCATCGGCGCCGCCGCGGCCATACAGCTTGTCGCCGCGCAGGACCGGGGTCCACGGGCCGAGGTCGTCGTCCCATCCGGTCATTTCCGGCTGCTTGTCCAGGTGGCCGTAGAGCAGGATGGTGTCGTCGCCGGTCTCGGCGCCGGTGGCCGGAATTTCCAGGAAGATCAGCGGGGTACGGCCTTCCAGGCGCACCACTTCAACCTTCAGGCCAGGCAGCTGCTGGGCCCTGGCCCAGTTCTCCATCAGCGTGACCGCCTGTTCCATGTAGCCGTTCTGCACCCAATCGGCGTCGAACATCGGCGACTTGTTGGGAATGCGGATGTAGTCGACCAACTGCGGGACGATCTCGCTGTCCCACTTGTCATTGACGAATTGGCCGAGCTTGGCGCTGTCCATCTGAAACTCCGGTTGCATGGGCTGATCCGGCCATTCTACGCCTGTGCCGTGGGTAGGGTTTTTCCTACATCACGTCGGGTATTTGGCTGGCTTACGGAAATCCGGGAAACCGATAGGCTGTGTGCATGTGGTGACGGACACTGTTCCTACCGACGGGATTGCCGGTCGGGGCGGCCAGAATCACAAGGAGATACACGTTGTGCCTTGGTTTGTCGTGTTGAGGGCACTGGTGCTGGTCATGGGGATCGCTGGGGCGCATGCCGCCGAACCGATCGACATCAACCGCGCCGATGCCCAGGCGCTGCAGCAGGGATTGACGATGGTCGGAGCCGCCAAGGCCGAGGCGATCGTCGAGCACCGGCGCAGACACGGCCCGTTTCATCGCGTCGAGGACCTGACGCAGGTGAAGGGGATAGGGAAAGCAATCGTCGAACGGAATCGACAGCGGATCACCGTAGGCAACAGGTTGTTGCCGGCGGATCCGGTACCCGGATCGGTACCGGTGCGGACCGTACCGAGGCGCTGACAGCAGGAATCGTCGGAACCGGCAGGAAGCTGGTTCAGCGGTCACGGACAGGACGGCCGTGACCACCGACCGCCGCAGGACGCGGCACCAATCACCAGGATGGTGGCATCACAGACCTGTGGAAGGGGCTGAGATACAAACAGGACAGACGCGGCCGCGTGCAGGATGCAACGCTACCCCCACAGCGCAGGATGCGAGGGGGCGGCAGCAGGCCGACAAGGACGTAACGATTGCCCGGTACGACACATGGTTGTGTCGCCGGGCAGTTTCATTTCCGGCGCCTGGTTTTGCCGCGGCCACCACGGGCCGATGGTGTACGGTGGCCGCACCGCATGGAAAGGACCCCCGCTGGATGCTCCCGCACCGCCCCACCACCCTGATGCTCGCCCTTGCACTGGCCCTGCCGCTGCTGGCCGATGCCGCTGCGCCGACAGCGGCTGCCAAGCCCACGGCTGCCGCAGCCAGCAGCGCTGAAGTGCGCGGGCCGACCGACCTCAAGCCGGGCGAATACCTCTGGCATCCGGAAATCTCGCCGACCGGCCCGATCGTGCTGGTGGTCAGCCTCGATGAGCAGCGCGCCTACGTCTACCGCAACGGCATTGCCATCGGCCTGACCACGATCAGCTCGGGCAAGGCCGGGCACGAGACGCCAACCGGCGTGTTCACCATCCTGCAGAAGGACAAGGACCACAGGTCCAACCTCTACAACAGCGCGCCGATGCCGTACATGCAGCGGCTGACCTGGGACGGCATCGCCCTGCATGGCGGCAGCCTGCCCGGGCATCCCGCCTCGCACGGCTGCGTGCGCCTGCCGCAGGCCTTCGCGCAGAAGCTGTTCAGCGAAACCCAGCGCGGCGATACCGTGGTCGTGGCCGATGCCAAGAGCTCACCGATGACCCTGGCCTATCCGTCGGTGCTGGCGCCGGTGAACGCGCGCGGTCAGGCGCTGCCGGAGGCCGAGGGCGGAGCCCCGGCACAGGCCTGGTGGGACGACAGCGCGGCGCCGGCCGGGCAGGTCGGCATCCTGGTCAGCCTGCACGACCAGCGCCTGTACGTGCTGCGCGATGGCGTGATGATCGGCGAGTCGCCGCTGAAGGCTGACGCCCTGCCGGCGTTCCAGGGCACCACGCTGTTCGTGATGGGGCAGGGTTACAGCGACACCCCCAGCCCGCTGGACGTGAACCAGCGCCTGCACCAGTGGACGGCCTACCCGTTGCTGGGCCAGGACCGTGCCCAGGCCACGCCGGACCTGCTGGCCACGCCCTCGCTGCCGATGGCGCTGCCGCCCGATTTCGCCCGCCAGCTGTACCAGGTGCTGGTGCCGGGCACGACCCTGCTGGTGACCTCGCTGCCGGCGGTCCGCCCAAGCCCGGCTGAATCCGGAATGCAGCCGGTCTTGGAATCCGAGCCGCCAGGGTCCACCCTCAAGGGCAACTGAGTCCCCTCGTTGTGCCCATGACTGCATCCCGCCTGTGCCGGCTGGCCGCGTTCGGCCTGCTGGCGACCTCGGCCAGCGCCCCGGCGCTGGCACAGACGCCCGCCCTTGCCACCAGCGCCGATGATCTGGCTGCCCTGCTGTCGCGCAGTGCGCCCAAGGCCGACCGCCACGTGTTGCAGCTGGCGGCGCACGCAATGCGCTGTGCGCTGCAGCGGCCGGAACTGGGCATCAATGGTGATCGCCTCAGCGTGATCGACTATTCGCGCCCGTCCACCGAGCCGCGCCTGTGGGTGTTCGACCTGGCCCACCAGCGCCTGCTGTTCGAGGAGTGGGTGGCGCATGGCCGCAACAGTGGCGAGAACCGCACCGAGCACTTCTCCAACCGCGATGGCAGTTTCATGTCCAGCCTCGGCGCGTTCACCGCGCAGGAGACCTACATGGGTGGCAATGGATATTCGCTGCGCCTGGCCGGGCTGGAACCGGGCTTCAACGACCGCGCGCGTGACCGAGCCATCGTCATCCATGGTGCGCCATACGTGAACCCGGCTGCCGCGCAGCTGCAGGGGCGGCTGGGCCGCAGCCTGGGTTGCCCGGCGGTGCGCCTGTCGGTGGCCAGGCCGCTGATCGATGCGTTGCGCGGCGGCACGATGGTGTTTGCTTACTACCCCGACCAGGATTGGCTGAAGCACTCGCAGCTGCTGGCCGGCGGGTGCGGTGGCCAGGGCACGCTCGCCACGCGGTGATGCACGACGGCGCGCGGCATGATGCAATGCGCCGATGAACATCGACTCCCTGCTGCACACTCCGAGCCAGGTGATCTCCAGCCTGGACTACCGCCGCGAACGTTGGCGCAACGGCCTGGGCTGGACCCGCGAGATCCTGCGCCTGCCCGCGCAGGGCGATGACTGGGCGCTGCGCCTGTCGGTGGCCGAAATCGAACAGGATGCCGCGTTCTCTGCCTTCCCCGGCGTGGAGCGCGAACTGGTGTTGCTGCAGGGCAATGGCGTGCGCCTGCGCTTCGACGATGGACGCGTGGCGGAAGTGCTGCCGCCACACGGACAAGTGCGGTTTGCTGGTGAGGAGACACTGCACGGGGAACTGGTCGATGGCACCACCCACGACTTCAACCTGATGTGGAAGCGCGAGCTGCTGCAGGCCGAACTGCTGCACCGGCCGCTGGTGGGCGCGATGTTCTTCTTCTGCGAACCGGGCGTGGCCTGGGCGCTGCATCTGCTGGCCGGTCAGGCGGAGTTTGGTGCCGACAGCGGGCTGCCGGCGCTGCAGGCGGGCGATACCGCATGGTTGGCGGCCGGCGAACGTCAGCGGCACGCGTTGCAGGGCGGTGGCGAGTTGCTGGCGATACGGGTCAGTGCAGCAGCGGGATGATTGCTGGGCGCCGGTGGGCTCCATCCACGCATGGCGTGGATCTACAGCTGTGCGGTTGTCACCATGCCTGGGCACGCCGTCATGGTGCGGCTGTGGTTGGGGTCAGAGCCCTTTCCTGCGGAAAGGGATCCGACCCCGATGGTTCGTTCAATACACATCGCGCCGGTAACGACCGGCCAGCAACAGCGCTTCCTTGCCCGCAGTACCCAGCACCTGCTCGATCACCGCATCCACCGCCGGGGCCATGCCCTGCAGGCTGCCGCAGACCAGGATCGTCGCGCCTTCATCCACCCACTGCCGCAGCGTTGCCGCTTCGGCCAGCAGCCGGTCCTGCACATAGCGATGCGCGCCGCCATCGCGGCTGAATACCGCATCCAGCCGCGCCAGCGTGCCGTCGGCCAGCATCGCCTGCAGTTCTTCACCGAAGTGGAAGTCGTGCGCGGCGGTGCGCTCACCGAACAGCAGCCAGGTGCGGCGTGCGCCACTGCGTACGCGTTCGTGCAGATGCGCGCGCAGGCCGGCGATGCCGGTGCCGTTGCCGATCAGCAGCAGCGGCACATCGGCGGGCACGCCATGGAAATTGTCGTTGCGGCGCAGACGCAGCTGCACCGGTTCGTCGATGGCCGCGTGGTCGCACAGCCAGCCACTGCCGATGCCCGGTGTTCCATCGGCGCGCAGTTGGCGGCGCAGCAGCAGCTCCACCGCACCGTCGGCCATCACCGAGGCGATCGAGTACTCGCGATGCGGCAGCGGCTGCAGGGTCGCCAGCAATGCAGGCAGATCACCCGGGGGAACCAATGAGGGCAGGTGCGAGCGCGCGACGCGTGCCAGCAACGTCTGTCCGTCATCCAGCACGATGTCCGCGTCAAAGCGTTGTGTGTCCAGCCAGGCACGCACGGTGTGCGATGCGTGCTGTGGGCCGATCTCGGCGATGTCACCGGCCTGCCATTGCGCATCTGCATCGGCTGGGGGCTGCAGGCGCAACCAATACACGGGGCCGCCGGGGCTGCCGGGGTTCAGATGCTCGCGCTGCAGCAGCGTCCACGGCTGGTACTCGGCCGGACTCCAGTCGGGCAGTTCGCTGGCGTTACCGCCGAGTTGTCCCAGCAACTGCTGCCAATGGCGCAGCGCCGCCGGATCGGCGTTGTCGACTTCGATTGCATCGAACAGTGGATGCGCGCCGTGCTGGCGCAGCCATTGGTCGAGCTGGTGACCGAATCCGCAGAAGTGGCCATAGCTGCGGTCGCCCAGTGCGAGCACGCCGTAGTGCAGATGCTGCAGCGAGGGCGGCGTGGCCATCACCCCGCGCAGGAAAGGCAGCGCGTGGTCGGGCGGATCACCTTCGCCGGTGGTGCTGGCGATGAACAGCGCGCGCTGGCTGCCGGCCAGCAACGCGGCGTCGACCTCATGCAGTCCGCGCACGCGCGCTGGCACGCCGGCACCGCGCAGGGCCTCGGCACTGCGTTCGGCCAGTTCGCGGGCGAAGCCGGTCTGGCTGGACCAGGCCAGCAGGATGGGCGCGGAGTCTCCGCTTGCGGCATCGTCGCGCGGGCGCCCACGCCACCACAGTGCAACGCAGGCCAGCGCATACAGCGCCGTGGCGAGTACCGCGATCTGGGACTGCCGCGCCGGTGGCGCACCCTGCCACCAGGCTTCACCGAGGTGCAGGCGCAGCAGCGCCCAGCCGATCAGCGCCAGCAGAAGCAGGACCAGCGCGTTGCCGAGCCACGCGCGCGACGGCCGGGTACTCATGGGCTCTGCTCGTCGAGCAGGCGCTGGAAGGCGCTGCTGAGGAATTCCTGCGGGCCGTCTGCTGCACGCTGCAGGTAGCGTGCAGCCAGGCCTTCGCGCTCGGCCAGCGCCATGCCCTGTTCGCGGCCCAGCACGGTCAGTGCGGTGGCCCAGGCATCGGCGCGCATGGCGTCGTCGGCCACCACGGTGACTGCCGCGGCAACCTGGCGCACCGGTCTGCCCGAACGCGGGTCCAGGCTGTGACTGTAGGCCTCGCCATCGACCTGGTACTGGTGCCAGCGATCGCCGGAGGTGGCCACCGCCTTGCCCTCCAGCGCCAGCACCCGCGGCGGGGTATTGGTGTGCGCATCTTCTTCCGGCGCGGACTCCACCAGCACGCGCCACGGCTGGCTGTCCGGTTTGCGGCCGTAGCCGGCCAGTTCGCCGCCGACTTCGACCAGCGCGGCAGTGATGCCCTGTGTGCGCAGCCACGCAGCGACATGGTCGACGCCAAAGCCCTTGGCGATCGCGGAGAGATCCAGTTCCAGCCCACCCGGTTGCAGCAGCGCATCGTCCTGCCACTGCAGGCGCTGCCAACCGCAGCGATCGCGCGTGGCCTGCAGGGTAGCGTCGTCGGGCTGGCGGCGTTCACCGGCATGTGCACCGAAGCCCCACAGTCCAACCAGCGGACCGACGGTGGGATCGAAGGCGCCGCCACTGGTGGACGCGATCGCCTGTGCGCAGGCCAGAACGTGGCGGGTCTCGGCCGGCAGCACGCACCATTGGCCCGCGTCGGCGCGATTGTAGCGGCTCAGGTCCGAACCGGGCTCCCAGGTACTCATCTGCGCGACCACTTCGTCCAGCCGCGCCTGGATGCCGGCGTGCAGCGGGTGCAGGTCGCGCTGGCGCGGCGCGACCAGCGACACGCTCCAGGTGGTGCCCATGGTGGTGCCGCCGAGGCGGGCGATGTCGAGCGGGGAATCGGTCATGGTGATGCGTTGCGGGTGCGATGCCGGGCTGCCCGGCATCGCGGGCCGCGTCATTACTGCGGCAGCACTTCCAGCGTGGCGACGTAGCTCAGGCGGCGCTTGGCGGCCTGCTTCACCGACGTCTTGTTGTCCTCGGTGCCGGTTTCCAGCCAGTACATGCCGGCTTCCGGCCAGGTCACCTTGATCTCGCCCTTGGCATCGCTGGTGACCTTCAGCTCGTCCTGTGCGTTGCGGTAGCGGGTGGCACCACGCACGATCTCGAATTCCAGGCCGGCCGCCGGCTTGCCATCGACGAGCACGCGGAAGGTGGCTTCCTCGCCGGCGAACAGATCGTTCGGGTGGCCGACGGCGACCAGCTCGATGCCACGATTGGTCGGCTTCAGCGCAGTATCGTTCGGCGCGCCGTTGGTGACGAAGGTCTCCACGCGGCCGACCGACTGGCTCACTTCCAGCTTCTTCGCGTCCTTCGGCAGTTCGCCGAAGGTGGCAACGCTGCCGCGCCAGCGCTTGCGCTCGCCGTTCTGCTCGTAGGTGGCGAACAGGCCATCGTTGACCGACGCGATGCGGTAGGTGCCCGGCTGCTTCAGTTCGATGTCGAACACGCTGCGGTACTTGCCGGTCGACGCGTTCTGCGGCTGCACGGTGCTGCCGTCCGGTGCGGTGATCACCAGCGATTCCAGGCGCAGCGGCACGTGGTTGAAGTAGAACAGGTCGTTGGAGACCGCACCGTCGACAGTGATCCACGGCGCGTTGCCGGCGATCACGGTCTGCGAGGGCAGCAGCCAGGCCTTGTGGGCCAGGGCGGAGAAGGGAAGGGCAGCGGCCAGGGCGGCGGCGAGGACGAGCGTGCGCTTCATGCGGAAGACTCCAGTGGATGCGGGGTAATGCGACAAGGGCGAGGGGATTACGACTTAATCCCCTCCGTCCCCTTTTCAGGGTTTGACGGCGAGGGTGACCTGGCCCAGTTCGGTGGCGCCCTGCGCCTTGCCGTTCTGCGCGGCGGTGGCCGGCCAGGTGAAGGGGATCTTCAGCAGTTCGCGGCCGCCGACTTCGCGCACCGCTTCCACTACCAGGGTGTAGTTGCCCGGGGCCAGCTGCTTCAGTGCCGGCTGCCTGTCATTGAACGACAGTGCGTGCTTGCCGGCCGGGCGGGTCGGACCGGTCACGCCGTCCACCGGCACCTGCAGGGTGCGGCCGCTCTTGCGCCACCACTGGCGCAGGTCGGGCAGCCACTTGGTGCCGTGGCCTTCGCTGTTGCTGGTCTGCTGGTACCAGACCGAGAGGTTGGCCGCGACCTTCTGGTCGGCGCCTTCCAGCCACACGGCCACATACGGGCGGTGGTATTCGGCCACGTTGAGCTTGGGCACTTCGACGTTGATGTCGAGGGTGGTGGCATAGGCCGGCGAGGTGGCCAGCAGGCCGCTGAGGGCGATGGTCAGGGTGACGCGCATGGGGCGGCTCCGGAAACGGGGAAAAGTCAGTGGATCAGCAACAGGGCGATCAGCAGCGGGATCATCAGGCCGAGGCCGACCAGCGGCCAGGTCATGCGCCGCTGCCGCGCATGCAGGTGCAGCAGGAACAGGCCGGTGATGCAGAACACCAGGCAGGCCACGGCGAACAGGTCCAGGAACCAGCCCCACGCCGGGCCCGCGTTGCGGCCCTTGTGCAGGTCGTTGAGGTAGGACACCGCGCCGCGCGAGATCGATTCGTATTCCACCGCGCCGGTCTCGCGATCGATGCTCAGCCAGGCGTCGCCGCCGGGGCGCGGCAGCGACAGGTAGATCTCTTCGGGCGACCACTCGGCCGGTCGCCCGCCGATGGCGATGCCCAGCTGCGTGTCCAGCCATTGCCGGGCAGGGCGCGGAATCGGTGCGTTGCCGTCTTCGCGCGTGCCGAGCTGTCCAAGCAGCGCGGCCGGCAGTTCAAGATGCTGGTTCTGCACCTCGGGCTTGGCCTCGATCTTCGCGGCATGGTTGAGGGTCAGGCCGGTCACCGCGAACAGCAGCATGCCGATCAGGCACACCGCCGAGCTGATCCAGTGCCACTGGTGCAGCGTCCGCAGCCAGAAGCCGCGGTTCTGTTGCTGCTGCACGGTGGAAGAGGCAGGACGGCTCACGGCAGGGTTCGAGGCGGACGGGGACTGCCCATTACATCATTGATGAGAATAGCTCGCAATTGCGTGTCGTTCTGTATCCCTGGAGCAGGTCTGGCGGGTTGCCGGCCAGCGGCCGGCACTACCGATCAGTAGAGCCACGCCATGCGTGGATGAAGCGGTGCCGACCAAGGTCGGCACCCACCGGGGCAGGGCGCGGCGATCAGAACTTCGCGTTCAACGAAATCCAGTAGCTGCGGCGCTGGTCCTTGGTCGCGTAGTCATCCACGCAGCTGAACTCGCTGGGATTGAGCAGCAGGCACGACTGTGAAACGAAGTCCTTGTCGAACAGGTTGTTGACCCGTGCATTGACCGTCAGCCACGGCGTAGCCTTCCAGCTGCCCCCAAGGTGAAAGATCGTGTAGTCCTCGTAATAGCGCACGTGGCGGGTGCCGGCACTGTCGATGAGGGTGTCGCGATAGCGGTCGTAGCGGCCTTCGCCGATCAGCGACAGGCTGATCGCTTCGTTGATCTGCCAGTTGAGGCTGGCGTTGGCCATGTGCTTTGCCGGCGTGGTGCCTGAGATCGGGCGTCCCTTGTCGGGGCCGCTGGTCTGCTCGCTCCTGGTCCAGGTGTAGTTGCCGCGCAGCTGCAGGGTGTCGAGCAGGTCGACATGACCGGCCAGTTCCGCGCCGCGGGTCTCGGCCTTGTCGATGTTCACGCTCTGGGTGAAGGTGCTGTAGCCTAGTGCTGCCCAGCCTGGGCCGATGTCCACGCAGTAGCCGCTGCCGGCGCGCGCCACTTCGCAGTTCGGGAACGTTCCGCCGCTGGCGATCTTGTCTTCGAACGTGTTGAAGAAGCCGGTGACGTTGAAGCCCCAGCGCTGGCCTTCGTAGTAGGCGGCCAGCTCGTAGTTGGTGCTGGTTTCAGGCTTGAGGTTCGGGGAACCGACCAGAGGCAGCACGCCCTGGCCACCAAAGCCGGTGATGCCCGGGAACAACTGGTCCGGTCGCGGGGTCTTGTAGCCGGTGCTGACGCCACCCTTGAAGGTCCACGCATCGCTGGCGTTCCACACCAGGTAGCCACGCGGACTGACGTGGCTGCCGAACACGTTGTGGTCGTCGTAGCGCAGGCCGAAGGTAGCGGTGAGGGTATCGGTCAGCGCCCAGTTGTCCTCGGCGAACAGCGCCCACATGCGGTGCTTCTGCCTGGTGTTGCTGCGATAACCGGCGCCATCCATGCCGAACACGCCGTCGATCATGTCGGTGTCGTTGTACTGGCCGCCGACGGTCAGCTTGTGCGCGCCGAAGTCGAGGTCGAGCATCGTGTCGAGCACGTAGCCTTCCAGTTCCATGGTGCGCAGCGGACGCGGCAGGAACGCCTGCAGGCGCGCCATCTCGCTCGGGTTGAGCGCGGCCAGGGCATTGCCACGGCCGGCCGCACAGTTGTTGGCGGCACCGGTGCGGCGGCAGACGTCATTCCACAGCGTCTGCAGGTTGGCGCGCTCGTCCAGGGTCAGCGGCAGCGAACGACCCAGGTTGCTGCTCTTGCTGTGGGTCAGCGAGGTCTGCCAGGTGCCGAAGCTGTAGCGGCCCTGGTGGGTCAGCGATACCTGGTCACGCTCATAGCGCTGGTAGGCGGTGTAGCCCACGCGCGGCTGCACCACGCGGCGGGTGACGGTGCCGCTGCCGTTCGGGTTGGGGATGACCGCATTGCCGATGCGCCACAGGCTGGCCAAGCTGTCCAGCGTGCCGGTCTGGCCTTCGCTGTTGTCGTACTTCTGCCGCGACACGTCGTAGTCCAGCCACAGTTCGTGGTCATCGTTGACCCGGAAGTCCAGGCGCACGCCGGTATTCCAGTTGGTGTTGGCCACTGACTTGCCACCGCCGCCGAAGCCGATGCTGCGCTCCCACAGGCTGCCGTCGGGCAGGGTCAGTGCGTCCCACTCCGGATTGGAGGCCTTGGCGTCGTAGTAGCTGCCGCGCACCGCCAGGCTGAGGCGGTCCTTCAGCAGCGGGCCGCTGAGATACAGGTCGGTGGTGCGCGCATCACCGAACTGGTCGTCCTGCTGCACGGTGAAGCCCTGGGTCACGGCGCCGTGCCAGCTGTCCTGGTTGCGTCGGGTGATGATGTTGATCACGCCACCCATCGCGTCCGAGCCGTACAGCGTGGACATCGGGCCGCGCACGACTTCGATGCGCTCGATCGCGTCCAGCGGCGGCAGGTAGGCGAACTGGCCGCCACCGAAATTGTTCGGGTACAGCTGGCCGACATTGCTCTGGCGGCGGCCGTCGATCAGCACCAGGGTGTATTCGGACGGCAGGCCGCGCATGGAGATGGTGGCGCGGCCGTTCTTGTCGGTGGCCTCCAGGCCGACGTCGATGCCCTCGACGTCGCGCAGCGCGTCGACCAGGTTGGTGTAGGGGCGCTTGCTGAGTTCTTCGCGGCTGACCACGCTGATGCTGGCCGGTGCATCGATCACCTTCTGCTCGAAGCCGGAGGCGGTGACCACCACCTTGTCCAGCGTCTGTGGCGCGCCGGAAGCGTCACCGTAGGCGAAGGCAGGGGCGGTCATGGCCGCCAGCACGGCGCTGGTCAGCAGGGTACGGGACAGGGACGAACGGACACGATGGCGCTGGGCCATGGCAGTAACCTCGAAGGATGCAGGGTGGTGCGATGCCAGGCGCGAACGGCGCGGCATGCACGGGAGGCCCGGTCAGGGGCGGCAGGGATGAAGCAGGCAGCGGCGCGCGGACACGACCGCGCAGGCGGTCACGCGGGGCCGTGAATCAGGCGAGCGGCGGCGCCTGGCCGCGTTGCTGGCGGCGCCCGGGCGCATCGGCCCAGGGCGTGTCCGGAGCGGCCAGCGGCCAGTCCGGGCGCACGCCGGGCATGGCCGGCGTAGCGGGTACAAGTTCCAGCTCGGAGCGCAGCCACTGGCTGGCCAGCAGCAACGGCGGGCGTGCCTTCTCGGCTGATTTCACCGGAGCGGCAGCACAGCGGCGCAGCTTGGCCGGTTCCTCTTCCTGCAAGGTGCCTTCGCCACCGCGCTCTTCCAGCGGCATCTGCACGGCCATTCCGGCCTGGCCGTGTGGAAGCAGCGGCAGGGTGCCCAGCAGCAGGGCCAGCATCGCCACCCACGCCAGCAGGCTGGCCAGCGCAGGACGCTGGCCGCGCATGGCGGTGCCCATCTTGCGATGGATGAGTGGACGAGGGCGAAGCGGGCGCAGCAAGCAGGGGTCCCCAGGGCTCTGCCGGCAGCGGCCGGCATCAACGGGGCGTGATTGTAATGAGAGCTGTTAGCTGTTGCAAATGAGAATGATTGCCAAGATGTCGCGGGCCAGCCGGACGGGGCTCAGACCTCGCTCCAGCGCCGCAGCAGGTTGTGGTACACGCCGGTCAGCTGCAGCACCGCCTCGGCGTCGCCGCCGGTCTGCCGCAGGCGCTCGATCGAGCCGTCCATTTCCCATAGCAGGCGGCGCTGCACATCGTCGCGGACCATGCTCTGCACCCAGAAGAACGAGGCCACGCGCGCGCCGGCGGTGACGGGGCGCACCTGGTGCAGGCTGCTGGACGGGTACACGATCAGGTCGCCGGCGGGCAGCTTCACTTCGTGCTCGCCGTAGGTGTCGCTGATGATCAGTTCGCCGCCCTCGTACTCGTCCGGCGCCGACAGGAACAGGGTGCAGGAAATGTCCGAACGCAGCTGTTCGCCGTTGGCCAGGTTCATCACCGCGCCATCAACATGGAAGCCATAGGTGCCGCCACCGCTGTAGCGGTTGAAGCGCGGCGGCAGGTATTTCAGCGGCAGCGCGGCGCTGAAGAACAGCGGGTGCCGGGCCAGTGCGACGAGGATGATCTCGCCCAGTTCGCGACGCAGCGGTGAGGCCTCGGGCAGCTGCTGGTTGTGCTTGGCCTGCGCGCCCAGATGGCCGACGGTTTCGCGGCCATCGGTCCAGTCGGCGGCATCCAGTCGGCGGCGAAAGTCGGCCACCTGGTCGGCGCTGAGAATGTCGGGGATGTGCAGCAGCATGCGGGACTCCTCAGAGGGACGGCGGCGCGACCAGGGCGCGGACCTGTGGATGCGGCGACGCGGCCAGTTCGGGCACGATGTGCGCCATGAACGCCGGGCTGCCGTGGGCCAGTGCGAGCCGCAGCCAGTGCACGGCCTGCTCGACCTGGCCGGCCTGCAGCAGGATCGAGGCGTAGTTCGCCTGGCCGCGGAAATCACCGGCTTCGGCCGCGCGCTGGTACCAGGCCAGCGCTGCCTGCGGATCGGGTGCGGTATCCAGCCCGTCTTCGAGGTGGCGGGCCAGCAGGTTCATCGATTTGGCATGGCCCAGGTGTGCGGCACGGGTGTACAGGGCCAGTGCCTGTGCGCGGTCCTGGGTCACGCCGCGGCCGGTGGCCAGCAGGTTGGCCAGGTTGTACAGGCCCCAGTCCAGCCCGGTGTCGGCCGCGCGCCGGTACCACACCGCGGCGAGTGTCGGGTCGGGGGCGGTGCCCTGGCCCAGTTCGTGGCAGCGGCCCAGCATGTTCATCGCCATCGGCGCGCCGTTGTTGGCGGCGGTTTCGTACCAGAGCCGTGCCGCCGAGGCGTCCTGTGTGGTGCCTTTGCCTTCCATGTGCATCTGCGCGAGCAGCAGTTGTGCCTCGACCTGCCCGGCCTGCGCGGCGTCGCGCACGCGTGCGAAGGCAGCCTGCGGATCGTGCTGCAGCAGCGCGGCCAGAGCATCGCTGTCGATGGGGGTACGGGTTGCCATGGGGTGAGTATCGCCGGAAACAAAAACGGCGGCAGGAGAGACTGCCGCCGTGGTGGAGCGCAGTTACATCAGAACTTCACGTTCAGTGCCAGGGTGGCCGAGCGACCCGGGGCGATGCTCGCGTAGTGCGAGGCATAGGCCTTGGTGAAGTAGGTCTTGTCGGTCAGGTTCTGCACGTTGAGCTGCAGGCTGATGTTGTCCTGGATCGCGTAGCTGGCCATCGCGTCGAAGCGGGTGTAGCTGGCAATCCACTTGGTGTTGGCGACGTCACCGTACTGCTTGTCCGAGTAGAACGCACCGGCGCCGATGGTCAGGCCGATCGGGAAGCGGTAGGTGGTCCACAGGTTGGCGCTGTGCTTGGCGGTGTTCGGGAACTCGTTGCCGTTGTTCGGCGACGGCACGTAGACGTTGGACGGGCAGGTGCGGCCCACCGGTGCGCCACAGACGAAACCGTTGTCCTTCAGTTCCGAGTCCAGGTAGGTGTAGCCGCCGTACAGGCTCCAGGCATCGGTCAGCTGGCCGGTGAAGCCCAGCTCGAAGCCGTTGATTTCCTTCTTGCCGGCGTTCTGGCTGGTGCCATTGTCGATGGTCACGCGTGCGTTGTTCATCACGGTGTGGAAGATCGCGGCAGTCAGGTTCAGGCGCTTGTCGAACAGGTCCCACTTGGTGCCCAGCTCGAGGTTCCTGGTGTCCTGCGGCTTGAGGTCGGCCACGGCGGCGCTCAGGCCGTCCGAACCGTCGCCACCGTCCATGCCCGGCGGGGTCGAGGAGGTGCCCCAGGACAGGTAGATGCTGCCGTTGGCGGCCGGCTTGAACACCACGCCGGCCTGGTAGTTCAGGAAGTCGTTGCTGTTGCGCACGCGGGTCGGTGCCTTGCCGGCCACCGGAGTGGTCAGGGTGGTACGGAAGTCGTCGTAGCGAAGGCCGAGGTTGATCATCCACTGCTCATTGAGCTCGATGGTGTCGAACACGTAGGCCGAGGTGGTCTTGGTGCGCTGCTCGACGTCCAGTGCCTTGTCGCTGCGATAGACGATCTGACCGGCCGCCCACGGATCGTTCGGGTTCGGATTGTTGAAGTCGGTGCAGTTGTAGCCGGTGGCCGCGCCGGACACCTGGCAGCGAGTGCTGTTGGCGCTGTTTTCAAGGGGATTGGCGGTGCCCGGCGACATCAGGTAGCTGCCACGGGTCATCTTCTCGTCGCTGTACTCCACGCCCGCGCTGTAGCTGTGCTTGAGCGCGCCGGTCTGGAACGCACCGGTCAGGCCCAGCTGGTCGGCGAAGCTCTTGACGTCGACCGCACGGGTGTTGGTGCGACGCCACAAGGTGCCGTACAGGTTGGGGTTGCCCTTGCTGTCGTCCGGCTGGGTCCACAGGTAGTCGTTGCTGGTGTTGCCCAGGCGCGCGATGTTGCGCAGCTTGTGGCCACCGAAGTCGTAGCTGGCATCCAGGGTGCTGATGTCGGCGCGGGTGCGCTGGAAATCACGGTCGACCAGGCCGTAGTAGTTGTTGCGGTCCGGCACCATCGGCCGGCCATCGCCGTTCTTGGCCACGTTCGGGCCGCTGGAGAACGGATTGCTGTAGGGGAAGCCACCCGCGTCCGGCAGGTCATCGCTCTGCATGTGGTAGTGGCTGGCGATCAGCTGCGCCGGTCCGTTCAGGCCGAACGCGATCGACGGCGCGATGCCCCAGCGGCTGACGTTGGCGGCGTCGCGGCCGGCGATGTCCGATTCGTGCTTCATCAGGTTCAGGCGGGCGGCGATGCCATCCCCCAGCACGTAGTTGGCGTCCACGGTGCCGCGCGCGTAGCTGTCGGTGCCGATGCCCATGCTGGCGCTGGTCTCGTTCTTCAGCTTCGGCGTCTTGCTCACCAGGTTCAGGCTGCCACCACCGGAGTCACGGCCGCCGTAGGCCGAGCTCGGGCCCTTGACCACTTCCACCTGCTCCAGGTCGAAGATCTCGCGGGTCTGCGAGCCGACGTCGCGCAGTCCGTCGACGAACACGTTGCTCTGCGAATCGAAGCCACGGATGAAGGGGCGGTCACCGGTCGGGTTGCCGCCTTCGCCGGCACCGAAGGTGATGCCCGGCACCATGCGCAGCGCATCCTGCAGGTTGGTCGCACCGGTTTCGGCGATCAGCTTCTCCGACACGATCGACACCGACTTCGGGGTGTCCAGCAGCTCGGCGGTGAACTTCGGCGAGGACGGGTTGAACCAGCTGCCGCGCACCTGCACCTTGTCCAGCTCGGTGGCGTTGCGGGAACCGGCGTCGGCGCCGTCGGCAGCCTGCGCAGCCAGCGGAGCAAAGCCCGCGGCCAGGGTGGCGGTGGCGAGCAGGGAAACGCGCGGGGCGTGCTTGCGGGACGTGATGTGGGTCATGGCGGTGGGTAGTGGCTTGGATCGGGAAAGGGCGAGCGCGAGCCGGCGCAGATGGGCATGCGGCGACAGGCGGGAGGTGGGTGCTGTAGAGCCGAGCCAGGCTCGGCTGGCGGGAACGCAATCAGGCGCACGGCAACGGCCGCAGGGCGCCTCAGCTGGCGTGCGGTGCGGGCGGTGCGTGGCCGGGGTTCAACCGCAGCGCGGGATCATGCAACTGCCAGCGCAGGGCATCGGAGCGCCACAGCGGGATACGCGCGACCAGAGCGGCGCGTGCAGGGACCAGACCGGTGCAGGGCGAGGTGCCCTCGCCATCAAACGGAGGCTCCGGTGCTGGTGCGGCGTGCTGCGGGCATTCGTCGGCTGGCGGTTGCGGCAGCGGCATCGCCTGCAGCAGATCTTCAGCGTGTGCCTGCCAGCCATGCGCAGCCGGATCGCCGCCACGCCCTTCGTGCAAGGCCGACCAGCCCAGCAGCAACGTCAGCAGCACGGCCACGAGCAGTGGCCACCCTTGGCGGGCGAGCTGGCACAGCGTGGCGGTGGGCGCGGGCGAAGCCATGGCGCAGGGGCGATGTCGTTACGAAGATGTTACGTAGAATAACATCAACGATAATGATTCGCATATGCGCAATCGGGTTGCCGATCTGGATGGCCTGGAAGGGCCCTGGAGGGCCCCTCAGTGCACTCCAGTGGATCACCCCATGGGTGGATGCTCTCCCGCGAGGCGCCCTCTGGGGGCTCTCCGGGCCCAGCGCCGCCTCAATCCCGGTCGTCGCGGGTCCAGATCGCGTCGTGCTCGCGCTTCACCGGGAACTTGGGCACAGGGCTGTAGGCCGGGGCGCACAGGGCGCGGCCATCGCGCACGTCGAAGCGCGCGCCGTGCAGCACGCACTCCACGCTGCCTTCGGTCGTGTTGAACTCGCCCGAGGACAGTTCGAACTCTTCATGCGTGCACTGGTCTTCCAGTGCGTACAGCTCGCCGTCGAGGTTGAATACCACGATCGGCGTGCCGGTCACTTCGTCGAACACGCTCTTCATTTCACCCGGCAGCAGCTCGTTGCCGGCACAGACAAAGGTCCAGGCCTCACTCACGCGGCGGCTCCGTTCAGCGGCTTTTCCAGGATCTCGAAGCGCAGGTCGTCGCGCTTCGGGATGCCGAAGCGTTCGTCGCCATACGGGAACGGCTTCTTGATGCCGGTACGGCTGTAGCCGCGGCGCTCGTAGAAGGCGATCAGCTCGTCGCGCACGTCGATGACGGTCATCTGCATCACCGGTACGTTCCATTCGCGCGCGGCGTGTGCTTCGGCGGCATCCATCAGCTGCTTGCCGACGCCGCCGCCCTGCTGGGCCGGATCGACCGAGAACATGCCGAAGTAGCCCTTGCCGTCGACATCGGCGACGTGGGCGCAGGCCACCAGCTGGTCCCCGCGCTCGGCCAGCAGGATGGTCGAGCGCGGGCGGTCGAGGTCGGCCTGGATGCCTTCGGCGTCGATGCGGGCGCCATCCAGCAGGTCGGCTTCGGTGGTCCAGCCGACGCGGCTGGCGTCGCCACGGTAGGCCGAGGTGACGAGGGCGATCAGGGCGGGGATGTCGGCCGGCGTGGCGGCGCGGAAGGTCAGAGTGCTCATGGCCCCATTCTAGGTGGGGCGTGGGCGGGCGCAAATGGGGGGAGGGGGCAGATCCCTTTCGCAACGCGGAAGAGCTCTGCCCCCGGCGTCTACTGACCCAACGGCAGGCCATGGACCGACTGGCACGGGCGCGGAATCGGCAGATGCTCGGGGTCAGATCCCTTTGCGCAGCGAAGGGCTCTGACCCTCTGTTACCAGGAGCTGCCCATGCCGAGGCCACGACGGGTCGATGCGCCCGGATACCCGCAACATGTCGTCCAGCGCGGCAACAATCGCCAGCCCGTGTTCTTCACCGATGGCGACCGCGCCGCCTACCTTCGCCTGCTGTGTCATCACGCGCACCAGCAGCATTGCCGGGTTCACGCCTATGTGTTGATGGGCAACCACGTCCATCTTCTGGCAACGCCTGATGCATCCGGCGGGTTGTCCCGGATGATGCAGGCCGTGAGCCGGGCCTACGTACGTCGGGTGAATGATCGGCAGGGCCGCACCGGCACGTTATGGGAGGGGCGCTTCCACTCCACGGTGGTGGATTCGGATCGCTATCTGCTGGCCTGCCAGCGCTACATAGAGCTCAACCCGGTTCGGGCGGGGAAGGTGGCGCATCCCGGCGACTATCGTTGGTCCAGCTATCGCGCCAATGCGCGTGGCAGGCCCAATGCGCTGCTCGAGCCGCATTCGGCATTCGAGCTGATGGGTTCTGATGCGGATGAACGGCGCAGGCGCTATGTGGAGTTCATCGAGGCGGGCATTCCGGCGGGGGATCTGCTGGCGATCCGGCGGGCATTGCAGTCGCAACGGCGGCTGTCGGGAATGCTGGTGGGGTCAGAGCCCTTTCGCATCGCGAAAGGGATCTGACCCCGGTGTGCTACGGGCGGTATGCCGGGTTCATCTGGTCGCGATCCGGCGGGCATTGCAGTCGCAACGGCGGCTGTCGGGAATGCTGATGGGGTCAGAGCCCTTTCGCATCGCGAAAGGGATCTGACCCGGTGTGCCGGCTCAGCCCAACAGCTTCCGTACCTTGGTCAGCGCGGTCATGAACCGCTCGATCTCGGCGTGCGTGTTGTAGAACGCCAGCGAGGCACGGCAGGTTGCCGCCACGCCGAAGTACTGCAGCAGCGGGTGCGCGCAGTGCTGGCCTGACCGCACGGCCACGCCTTCCAGGTCGAGCAGGGTTGCCAGGTCGTGGGCATGCGCGCCGTCGATCAGGAACGAGACCACGGCGGCCTTCTCCGGTGCTTCGCCGATGATGCGCAGACCGTCGACGCGGCGCAGCTCTTCGGTGAAATGCGCCAGCAGTTCAGCCTCGCGTGCCTCCACGTTCTCCTGGCCAAGCTGCTGCAGGTAGTCGGCGGCCACGCCCAGGCCGATGAAGCCGGCGATGTTCGGGGTGCCGGCTTCGAACTTGTGCGGGGCATCGTTGAACACGGTGCCGTCGAAGCTGACTTCCTTGATCATCTCGCCGCCGCCAAGGAACGGCGGCATCGCATCCAGGTGCTCGCGGCGCGCCCACAGCGCACCGGTGCCGGTCGGACCACACATTTTGTGGCCGGTGATGGCGTAGAAGTCACAGCCGATCGCGGCCACGTCGACCTTGCGGTGCGGCACGGCCTGCGAGCCATCAACCACGGTGATGATGCCGCGCTTGCGCGCTTCACGGCAGATCTCGCGCACCGGGTTGACCGTGCCCAGCACGTTGGACACGTGGGTGACCGCCAGCAGCTTGACCTCCGGGGTCATTGCCGCGCGCAGCGCATCCAGATCGAGTGCGCCGTCAGGCGTGATCTCGGCCACGCGGATGGTGGCGCCGGTACGCTGTGCGACCAGCTGCCACGGCACGATGTTGGCGTGGTGTTCCATGCGCGTGATCAGGATCACGTCGCCGGCCTTCAATCGCGGCAGGGCCCACGAATACGCCACCAGGTTGATGGCGAAAGTAGTGCCGCTGCACAGCACCAGGTCGCTGGGGCGCACGTTGAGGAAGCGTGCCAGCGTGTTGCGCGCGCCTTCGTAGGCGTCGGTGGCTTCGCTGCCGAGCGCGTGCACCGCGCGGCTGACATTGGCGTTGTAACGGCGGTAGAACTCGTCCACCGCGCCGATCACCTGCACCGGCTTCTGGCCGGTGTTGGCATTGTCGAAATAGACCAGCGGCTTGCCGTGCACTTCACGCATCAGCAGCGGGAAGTCGAGGCGGACGCGATCCCAATCGGGCGCGCCGGTGCGTTCTTCGATCGGGCGCGGGGTGGACAGGTTCATGCCACACCCGCTTCGGCCAGGGCCTTGTCCAAACGGCGTGCCAGCTGCTCGCGCAGGGCTTCCGGCAGGATCTTCAGCGGCTCGTGGCAGAACGCGGCGCTCAGCAGTGCCTGCGCCTGTGCCTGCGGCAGGCCGCGCGAGCGCAGGTAGAACAGCGCGTTGGCATCGAGCTGGCCGACGGTGGCGCCATGCGCGGCCTTCACTTCATCGGCGTCGATGACCAGCGTCGGCTGGGTATCGATCTCGGCGTCGGCCGACAGCAGCAGGTTCTTGTTGGACAGGTTCGCATCGGTGCCGTCGGCGCCTTCGCGGATCTGGATGCCACCATGGAACACCACGCGGCTGCGGTTGGCGGCAACGCCACGCCACAGCAGCTCGCAACTCGTATCGCGCGCGATGTGGTCGATGCCCAGGCGGGTCTCGACGTGGCGTCGGCCATTGCCGAGCAGTACGCCGTTCGCGGTCAGCTGGGCGTTGTCGCCTTCCAGGCGCACGTTCAGTTCGTGGCGGCTGAGTGCTGCGCCCAGTTCCAGGTCGACGCGGTGGTACTGTGCGTCGCGGGCCAGCACCGCGTCGGTACGCAGGAAGCTGGTCTGGCGCGCGCTGCCGGCCTGCACGCGGGCGTGCTTGAGCACGGCATCGCGGGCGACATGGGCGTGCAGCACGGTGTTGTCCAGGTGCGCCGAATCGCCGACGCTGAGGCGGTGCTCGACCACGCCCAGGCTGGCGCCGGCACGCAGTTCGATCAGGTGGCGGTGGTGCCAGGCCAGGTCGGTATCGCCGGCGACGCTGGCGAACACCAGCTGTAGCGGCGCTTCCACCTGCACGCCTTCGTCCACGCGCATCACCACGCCTTCATCGGCCAGCGCGGCATTCAGGCGGGCGAAGATCTCTTCGCTGCGCTCGTAGCGGCGGCCAAGGAAACGCACGGCGTCTTCGCCGGAGGCCAGTGCGGCCGACAGCGGCTGCAGCTGCACGCCGGCCGGCAGGCTCTGCACATCGCTCAGCGCGGCATCCAGACGGCCGTTGACGAACACCAGGCGCGGTGCCGGGATGTCCTCCAGCAGCGCGGCGTCCAGCGCCGGGCCCTGCAGCGGTGCAGCCGCGAACGCACGGCGTTCCAGCTGGCGCAGCGAGGTGTACTTCCAGGCTTCGTTGCGCGCGGCCGGCAGGCCGTCACGCAGGGCCGCGTCCAGCACTTCGCGGCGCGCGTCGCTGCCGCAGAAGGCCTGGGCCATGGAGTCGAGCAGGGCGCTCATCAGACCGCCGCCTCGCGCACCACGCGATCCTTGAGGAAATCGTAGCCGTGCGCTTCCAGTTCCAGCGCCAGTTCCGGGCCACCGGTCTTGACGATGCGGCCATCGGCCAGCACGTGCACCACGTCCGGCTTGATGTAGTCCAGCAGGCGCTGGTAGTGGGTGATGACCAGGAACGAACGGTCAGCGGCACGCAGCGCGTTGACGCCGTCGGCCACGCTCTTCAGCGCGTCGATGTCCAGGCCCGAATCGGTTTCGTCCAGGATCGCCAGCTTCGGCTCGAGCACGGCCAGCTGGAAGATCTCGTTGCGCTTCTTCTCGCCACCGGAAAAGCCTTCGTTGACGCCACGGTGCAGCAGTTCGTCCTTCAGGTGCAGCACGGCCAGCTTCTGGCGCACCAGCTTGAGGAACTGCATGGAATCGAGTTCCTCCTCACCGCGTGCCTTGCGCTGGGCGTTCAGTGCCGCGCGCAGGAAGTAGGTGTTGTTCACGCCCGGGATCTCCACCGGGTACTGGAACGCCAGGAACAGGCCGGCGGCGGCGCGCGCTTCCGGGTCCTGCTCCAGCAGGTCGACGCCGTCGAACTGCACGCTGCCTTCGGTCACTTCATAGCCGTCGCGGCCTGCCAGGACATTGCCCAGGGTGGACTTGCCGGCGCCGTTGGGGCCCATGATGGCGTGCACCTGGCCGGGCTTAACATCCAGCGACAGGCCCTTGAGGATTTCCTTGTCGCCGATGCGGGCGTGGAGGTTTTCGATCTTCAGCATGGTCATGGCTTGGTAGGTTTCGGGGCTGCGGGGGCGATGCGGACGATCTGCACCGTGCCGTTGCCGGGCTGCCCAGGTTGAGCGGGGAGGGCGGAGAAAACCACGATGATCTCTTCACCGGGTTCTTGCAGGCAGGAGACTGCGAGGGAGGCCTGTCGGATGGATTCGGCAGCGGCGCGATCCAGCTCACGGTTGCCCGAGCTCAGGCGAGCCCGGATCGCGCCGAAGCTGCCGTCCTGCCCCGTTGTCAGCACTATCGAAAATTCTTTCGGCGCGGAGATGACCGTGCTGGCGGGCAATCTGACCGGGGTGGCACCCACCAGGTCTTCGGGGGTGCAGGACGCGTTGGCCAGGGCCCAGGGCGAAAGGCCCAGCAGCAACAGTGCGGGCAAAGACGTACGCATCATCCGACGCTTCCTTCCAGCGAGACTTCCAGCAGCTTCTTGGCCTCCACCGCGAACTCCATCGGCAGTTCGCGGAACACCTGCTTGCAGAAGCCGTCGACGATCATCGACACCGCGTCTTCCTGGCTGATGCCACGGGCGCGGCAGTAGAACAGCTGGTCGTCGGAAATCTTCGAGGTGGTGGCCTCGTGTTCGACGGTGGCGCCCGGGTTCTTCACCTCGATGTAGGGGAAGGTGTGTGCGCCACACTGCTTGCCGATCAGCAGCGAATCGCACTGGGTGTAGTTGCGCGCGCCATCGGCGTTGCGGTCCACCCGCACCAGGCCGCGGTAGGTGTTCTGGCCACGGCCGGCACTGATGCCCTTGCTGACGATCTTGCTCTTGGTGCGCTTGCCGACGTGGATCATCTTGGTGCCGGTGTCCGCCTGCTGGCGGTGATGGGTCAGCGCCACGGAGTGGAACTCACCGACCGAGTCGTCGCCGAGCAGCACGCAGGACGGGTACTTCCAGGTTATCGCCGAACCGGTTTCGACCTGGGTCCAGGTGACCTTGCTGCGCGCGCCACGGCATTCGGCACGCTTGGTGACGAAGTTGTAGATGCCGCCGACGCCGTTCTCGTCGCCCGGGTACCAGTTCTGCACGGTGGAGTACTTGATCTCCGCGTCTTCCAGCGCGACCAGCTCGACCACCGCTGCGTGCAGCTGGTTCTCGTCGCGCATCGGCGCGGTGCAGCCTTCCAGGTAGGACACGTAGGCCTTGTCCTCGCACACGATCAGGGTGCGCTCGAACTGGCCGGTGTGGCCGGCATTGATGCGGAAGTAGGTGCTCAGTTCCATCGGGCAACGCACGCCCTTGGGAATGAACACGAAGCTGCCATCGGAGAACACCGCCGAATTGAGCGCGGCGAAGTAGTTGTCGCCTACCGGCACCACGGTGCCCAGGTACTGGCGGACCAGTTCCGGATGTTCCTTGATGGCCTCGGACATCGAGCAGAAGATGATGCCCTTCTCGGCCAGTTCCTTGCGGAACGTGGTACCGACGGACACCGAGTCGAACACCGCGTCCACCGCCACGCCTGCCAGCTTGGCACGCTCGTGCAGCGGCACGCCCAGCTTGTCGTAGGTGTCGAGCAGTTCCTTTGGCACGTCATCCAGCGAGGCGTACTTCGGGCCCTTGGGCGCGGAGTAGTAGCTGAGCGCCTGCAGGTCGATCGGCGCGATCTCCAGCTTGGCCCAGTCCGGCATCGGCATGGTCAGGAAGTGGCGGTAGGCGTCCAGGCGCCACTGCGTCATCCACTCCGGCTCGTCCTTCTTGGCCGACAGGGCACGGATGGTGTCCTCGTCCAGGCCCGGCGGCAGGGAGTCCGATTCGATCTCGGTGATGAAGCCGGCCGAATACTTGCGGCCGAGCTGCTCGTGGATCTCGCGGTTGGGGGTGTCGTCGTGGGCGACGTTTTCGATGGTTTCGGTGGCCATGGGGGGCTGCCTGTGGATCAGGAGACGACGTCGACAGCGATGGTGCGGCGCTGCTCGTCATCGGCAAGGGGAAGAGGGGGCAGGATCTGGGCGAGGGTGACATCGCGCAGGGCCTCGGAGACCACGTCGTTGATCAGCCGCCAGCTGCTGCGCGCGCCGCACTTGGGCGCCATGCCGCACTGGTGGTGGTCGTGGCTGCATTCGGTCAGGGCCAATGGCCCTTCCATCGCTTCGACCACTTCGAACAGCGAGATCTCGATGGCCGGGCGGGTCAGGCGGTAGCCGCCACGGACACCGCGCAGGCCTTCGACCAGGCCGGCCTGGGCCAGCGGCTTGAGCACCTTGCTGACGGTGGGCGGCTCCAGGCCGGTGAATTCGGCCAGCTCAGTGGCACTGAGCACCTCGCCCGGACGGGCGGCAAGCACGGTCAGCACCACGGTGGCGTAATCGGTGAGCTTGGTGACACGCAACATGGGAATGCGAGCGGTTCTTAAAGCGGACTGAAATTGTACGCTTTTATTCGCCGGCATCCAACCCGGGCATTCAGCCGGCGCTGGGACGGACCGGGACGACGCACCGGGGCCACCGCCGGGGCGCCATGCTGCGCCAACGGGGTGATTTTCGCAATCACCCGGAATGGGCGAGAATCCCGGTTCCATCCGCTGCAAACAGCCCGTGCCGATGCCGAAGAAGATCCAAGCCCGCAAGTCCGCCATCCATGGCAACGGCGTGTTCGCCGTGGCCCCGATCAAGCAGGGCGAGCGCGTGATCCAGTACAAGGGCCTGCTGCGCAGCCACGGCGACGTTGATGCCGATGACAGCGGCGACGTTGAAAGCGGCCACACCTTCCTGTTCACCCTCAACGATGACTGGGTGATCGATGCCAACTACAAGGGCAACGATGCGCGCTGGATCAACCACAGCTGCGACCCGAACTGCGAGGCGGTGATCGAGGAAGACGAGGACGGTGACAGCCGTGGCGACAAGGTGTTCATCGAGGCGCTGCGTGACATCAAGGCCGGCGAAGAGCTGACCTACAACTACGGCATCACCCTGGCCGAGCGTCACACCGCCAAGCTGAAGAAGATCTGGGAGTGCCGCTGCGGCTCGCCCAAGTGCACCGGCACCATGCTGCAGCCCAAGCGCTGACCGGTACCGGGTAGTGCCGGCCGCTGGCCGGCAAGGCGCAATCCAGGTGCCGGCCAGCGGCCGGCACCACCCGGAGGCTCTCCACCTGCCGTGCACGACAGGGTCACCGCCGTGCAAGGGCCGTTCTTCCATTCTGTCGGCACCCCCAACCGGAGTGCACCCATGGCAGAAAGATTGAAGGGCAAGCAGATTGCCATCCTTGCCACCCACGGCTTTGAACAGTCCGAACTGACCGAACCCAAGCGTCTGCTGGAAGCCGAAGGCGCGCGCGTCAGCGTCGTGTCGCCTGCAAAGGAGGCGACGATCAAGGGCTGGAAAGAGAAGAACTGGGGCGACGCCGTTGCAGTGGATATTCCGCTGGATGAGGCCGATCCGGCCAGCTTCGATGCCCTGGTGCTGCCGGGAGGGGTCATCAATCCGGACACGCTGCGTACCGACGAGGCTGTACTCGGCTTCGTCCGCGCAGTAGACGAAGCCGGCAAGCCTGTGGCGGCGATCTGCCATGGCCCGTGGCTGCTGATCAACAGTGGCCTCGCCGATGGCCGCGAGCTGACGTCCTGGCCGTCCCTGCAGCAGGATCTGACCAATGCGGGGGCGAACTGGCGCGATGCCGAGGTCGTGGTCGACGGCAACGTGATCACCAGCCGCAAGCCGGACGACATCCCAGCCTTCAGTGAGGCGGTGGTCAAGGCACTCGCCGCCTGATGCGCTGCCGGTAGTGCCGGCCGCTGGCCGGCACCACCTTACTTGCCCAGCACGCCTGCCGGCACCAGGTTGCCCAGGTTCTGGTTGAAGGTGACCACCAGCTTGCCGTTCTTCACCTGTGCCGATTGCACCTGCAGCGCGCCAAGCACGCCGGCCACGGCCGGGTCCAGCTTGTAGATCGGCTCCCGCTGGGCGTAGTCGCTCAGCCAGGCGTTGAGCAGGCCACGGGTACGGGAGTCGAGACGACCGCCCTGGTTGGCCGGTGTGAAGTCATCCACGCTCGGCTGCTGCAGGTGGAATCCCTGGGTCTGCGCGTCGTAGCGCAGGCCGCTGCTGAGCTTCACCGTACCCAGTTTGGCCGGATTGCCACCGGCAGTGGCCAGTGCCACGTCCATGCCAAGGTTCAAGCGCTCGCCGGCCGGGAGGCTCAGCTGGGGGTGGCTCATGGTGAGGGCGATCAGTCCGCCCAACGCGTCCTGGGTGCGCGGGAAGCTGCCATCGAGATACTGCTGCACATCGCTGGCGCCGACCGACAGTTCGCGGCCGGAAATGGAAGGGGCGGCCTGCGCGCCGATCGCGGCGGCGATCAGCACGGTGGAGGCGGCGAGGCGGGTCATCAGGGAACGCAGGCGCATGGCGGTGACCGCTGGACTGGGAAAGGATGGAGGAAAGAGTAGCCGGGACGGCTGAATCGCGCGTGCATGCCGCTGCAATGGTTCAGTCCAGCGTTGGCCGCAGTTGCGCCGACTGGATCTGCCAGCCGCGGCCATCAGCACTGGGCTGCACGCGGTACCAGCCGCCGAAGCGGAAGGTGCCTTGGGTGGTGACCGCGCGGATCCGCACCGGCACCTCCAGCAGCTTGGGAGGATGCTGGCCGTCGCGTGCCACCGGGGGCTCGCTGTCCAGCCGCAGCGTACGCACGCCCTGCAGCTGGCGTATGGCAGCGTCATCTGCGCGGTGCGGGTCGGCCGGTGGAATCGCCCATGCCGCGTCGCTGGCGCTGCGGTTGCGGTTGAGCAGCGCGATCACGTAGCGGTTGAGCATCACCGATGGTGGTTGGGCGTCGGCAGCGACTGCAGCGAACAGCGGATCGATCGCCGGTGTCTGCAGGGACGCCGCTTCGGTGCCGGCGATGCCCTGCGTTCCGGCGCTGGCGACAGCCGGCGCTGGCGCAACATCGGGCGCTGCCGCAGGCCTGGAGCAGCCGAGCAGCGCCAGGGGCGCGATCAGGAAAAGCGTCCTGCGCATGCCTCCTCCCCGAGGCGATGTGGGGGAGACAGTGTATCGGCTGCGCGGGAATCAGCGGGAGGAGGGCAACTGCTCCAGCGCATCCAGTGCCGGCAGCACCTGCCCGGCAATGGCGGCCAACGCATGTCCATCGGTCTCTGCGTGGCGCTGCACGATGTCGCGCAGCAGCTGGGTGGCGATCACCAGGGTCGCGCGTTCATCACCGCTGATGCCAGCGGTGCGTGGCGCCGCTTCCAGCAGGCGCATCAGGTCGCGGCTGGCGCGATGTTCCAGTTCGATGGTGCAGCGCCCGGTGCACTGCAACCCGTCCTTTTCGATGGGGGTCACCGAGATCCGGTAGCGGGTGGAGGGGCTGGCCATGAGGGGATGCTCGCCGTAGCTGTGGAGGATGTGCCCACCTTAGGCAAGGCCGTGCCCGGCGGCGATGGCCGGGGCTGCACGCAGTGTTCCACCCGGTACGTTCCAGGGCCTGCCCAGGCCGCGCCTGGCTAATGGCGACGGGCTTGAACGGGGATTTTCCAGTATGCGGCAACGCTGTGTTGCGGATGCCCCGGGGCAGCGCATCCACGCGTGGCGTGGACCTGCTGCCGGGAACGTGCAAAAGAAAACGGGACGGCCAGAGCCGTCCCGTCGGAATCCGCGTTGGGGCGCGCGCTTACAGCGCGGCGTCCTTCAGCTTCTTCAGCGGACGCACCTTCAGCTTGGTGGTGGCCGGCTTGGCAGCGAACCACTGCTCTTCCTTGGTGAACGGGTTGATGCCCTTGCGCTTCGGCTTGGCCGGCACATTGACGGTGGTGATCTTCAGCAGGCCCGGCAGGGTGAAGGAGCCAGCGCCCTTCTTGTGCACCGAGGAGGCAACGGCGCTTTCCAGCGAGGCCAGCACAGCGCGGACGTCCTTGGCGACGACGCCGGAGGCTTCAGCGATGTGTGCAACCAGGCCGGACTTGGTCAGCACTTCCTTGATCGGCTTCGGAGCGGCCGGCTTGGCGGCTGCCTTCGTCGCGACTTTCTTCACTGCCTTCTTCGGGGCAGCCTTCTTAGCGGTCTTTGCCATGGTTTCCTGTTCCGTGAACGGTTGGTTGTTTGGTCGGCGCCGAACCCCGTCGGCAAGCGCAATGTAGGGCAACTCTTGGGCGCCGCCAATAGCCCGAAGCGCGGAAAGTGCATGTTTTTTCATATCCAGGCCGATTCAGTACATGGCGCGCCGTGGGGGACGGGGGTGTGGCAACGCGCGCTACGGCCCACGCCCGCCCATCGGCGGAATGCGCGAAACCACTGAAAACAAGAGAAAAATGCGTTTCCGGCTGGTGAGAAAGTGTCCACGCGCCGGGTTCGGAAGGCGACCTGCGGCGTGCGGCGGAGCGACGCAGGGCTAACGCCTCCCGTGCGAGGGTGACCGTTCATCACCGTCACGCAGGAGCAGCACATGGGAATCTCGCGACACGCTACCGCGCACTGGGAAGGCGATCTGAAGTCGGGCAAGGGGCAGCTGAGCACGCCGCAGAGCGGGCTGCTGGACAAGACACGCTACGGCTTCAACAGCCGTTTCGGCGACGAAAAGGGCACCAATCCGGAAGAGCTCATCGCTGCTGCGCACGCCGGTTGCTTCACCATGGCGCTGTCGGCCAAGCTCGGCGAAGCCGGCTTTACCCCGACCTCGCTGGATACCGAAGCCAAGGTAGATCTGTCATTGGAGGGCGGCCCGCAGCTGTCGCAGATCCGGCTGAAGGTGAAGGCAGTGGTGCCGGGTATCGACGCGACGCAGTTCCGTGCGATTGCCGATGACGCCAAGCAGAACTGCCCGGTGTCCAAGGCGCTGAGCGCGGTGCCGATCAGCCTGGAAGCCGAGCTGGGCTGAGGGTAGTGCCGGCCGCTGGCCGGCAACCGCATGATGTCGAGGTCCAGGTAACAGCCGGCCAGCGTTATGGCCGCCTTCCTGGCCGCCACCCTCCGGGCCGTCGCGTCCGACGTTGGCAGCGGCTCCTGCCGCTGCCTTCGGCTCCACCTCGATGGTGTTTACCAATCGATGGTGCCGCTGATCACCGTCTGCACCTGGCCGCCCGACCAGACCTCGCCGTCCTGGTCGACCAGCAGGGTCAGGCGCGCGTCATGGCCGACTTCGCGGCCCTGGCTGACTTCAAATGGCGTCCGTCCACGCGGCAGCGCGTCACGCAGGTCCAGCCACGCGGCCAGCACCGCATTGGCCGCACCCGAGGCGGCGTCCTCGAAGCGGCGTCCATTGCCGACGAAGGCACGTACCGCCAGGTCGAAACCCTCGCTGCCATCGCTGAAGGCATAGGCGAACACGCCCATGCTGTCGGTGGATTCAGCCAGTGCGGCCACTGCATCCCAGTCTGGCTGCAGCGCGCGCAATGCGGCCTCGTCGGCCACCTGCACCACCCACCAGCTGCGGCCGCCCTGCATGCGTGCCGGCGGCAGTGTGCCCAGCGGCCAGTCCTTCAGCGCGGCCTGCAGGCGCGGATCGGTGGCCTCAGCGGTTTCGGCCAGCTGCGCGCGCGGGGTGCGGATGGCGATGCGCTGCTGCGTACCCTCACCGCTGACGCGCAGCGGCAGGGCACCGGCAATGCCGTCCTGCACCAGCACGCCGTCGACCGCTGCGGCCAGGCCCGCCTGCAGCACCGCGTGCGCGGTACCGACGCTGGGATGGCCCGCGAACGGTACTTCCTTCTGCGGGCTGAACATGCGCAATCGATAGCTGGCGCCCGGCACCTGCGGCGGGAACACGAAGGTGGTTTCGGGCAGGCGCGTCCAGCGCGCGATGGCCTGCATGCTGGCGTCGTCCAGGCCCTCGGCATCGAGTACCACGGCCAGCGGATTGCCAGCGCCGGCGCGCGGGGAGAACACGTCCAGCTGCAGGAAACGGCGGGTGGACATCAGGCGGCACTCCAGTAAACAGGCCGCATAGCGTAGCGCGGGGCACCAAAAAGGGGACGGAGGGAATTAAGTCGCTTTTGCCCCATGTGCCATAAGCGACTTAATTCCCTCCGTCCCCTTTTTTCCGTGGGCTACCAGCGGATGCTGCCGTCGATCACGCACTGCACCTGGCCGCCGATCCACACCGTGCCCTGCGCATCGACCTGCACCTGCACGCGACCATCGCGGCCGACTTCGCGGCCCTGACTGGCGGCGTAGCGGCCTTCGCGGCCGGGCAGGGCATCGCGCTGGCGCAGCCAGGCACCGATCAGCGCATTGGCGCTGCCGGTCACTGGATCCTCGGGCACGGCGGCTGCATCAGCGGGGCAGAAGGCGCGCACCACCCGGGTGTGGTCGTCGCCGGCCTCGTCGGCGAACACGGCCACACCGGTCGCGTCGGTGGCGAGGCTCCAGTCGGCCAGCGTGGCCATGTCCGGCACAAGGTTGCGTACGGCGGCGGCGTCGCGCAGCGGCAACAGCCACCAGCGTGCGCCGTTGTCCCACAGTTCGGGCACGTGCCCGCTGTCGGCCAGCGCCAGCAGCGCTTCGGGCGCTCCGTCGGCCGCTGTGTCCAGTCGCCGCGCCGGTGGGCTGGCCAGCTGGATCTGCAGTGCCTCGGCCGGGCCGCTGACCCGTACCGGCAGCAACCCCGCCGCACATTGCTGCAGCAGGGCACCGTCGTGCGGTTGCGCCAGGCCGCAGGTCACCGCCGCCCAGGCGGCGCCGACGCTGGGGTGGCCGGCGAAGGCCAGCTCGCGGGTCGGGGTGAAGATGCGGATGTGGTAGTCGGCGCCCGGCGTGCTGGGGCGCAGGAAGAACACCGTCTCGGACAGGTTCAGCCAGGCGGCCAGGGCCTGCATCTGGCTGCTGGAGAGCCCGTCGGCGTCCAGGATGACGCCCAGCGGGTTGCCGGTGCCGGGGCGGGGGGCGAAGACATCGAGCTGCAGGTAACGGAGGACGGCCATCTACGGGGATATTGCGCTTAGAATCAAAGGTTCCGCCCCCGAGGGCGGCTTCCCCACATTCTACATAGCCAATCCATGTCAGCTTCCCCCCTTGTCGATCGTTGGATCGTACTGAAGTTCGGCGGCACCTCGGTGTCGCGTCGTCACCGCTGGGACACGATCGGGAAGCTGGCGAAAAAACGCGCGGAAGAGACCGGCTCGCGCGTGCTGGTGGTGGTGTCGGCGCTGTCCGGGGTCACCAACGAACTGACCGCGATCGCCGATGGCGCGCCCGACAGCCGGGACCGCGTGGCGGCGCTGGTCGAACGCCACGAGGCCTTCCTGGTTGAACTCGGCCTGGGCCGCGAGGTGCTGGCCGATCGCCTCGCCGCGCTGCAGGGCCTGCTCGACGATGCGCGTGCAGCCACCCGTCCGCTCGACTGGCAGGCCGAAGTGCTGGGCCAGGGCGAGCTGCTGTCCTCCACCCTGGGTGCGGCCTACCTGCACGCGTCGGGCCTGGACATGGGCTGGATGGATGCCCGCCAGTGGCTGGACGCGATGCCGCCGCAGCCGAACCAGAGCGACTGGTCGCAGCGCCTGTCGGTGAACTGCCAGTGGCGCGCCGACGCGGAATGGGTGCAGCGCTTCCGCGCGCAGCCGACCCGCCTGCTGATCACCCAGGGCTTCATCTCGCGGCACGCCGATGGCGGTACCGCCATCCTCGGCCGCGGCGGCTCGGATACCTCGGCGGCGTACTTCGGCGCGTTGCTGGGTGCCAGCCGGGTGGAGATCTGGACCGATGTGCCGGGCATGTTCAGCGCCAATCCGAAGGATGTGCCGGACGCGCGCTTGCTGACCCGCCTGGACTATTACGAGGCGCAGGAAATCGCCACCACCGGCGCCAAGGTGCTGCACCCGCGCTCGATCAAGCCGTGCCGCGATGCCGGCGTGCCGATGGCCATCCTCGATACCGAGCGCCCGGAACTGCCCGGCACCAGCATCGATGGCAGCGCCGCGCCGGTACCAGGGGTGAAGGCGATCAGCCGCCGCAACGGCATCGTGCTGGTGTCGATGGAAGGCATCGGCATGTGGCAGCAGGTCGGTTTCCTGGCCGATGTGTTCAACCTGTTCAAGAAGCACGGCCTGTCGGTGGACCTGATCGGTTCGGCCGAAACCAACGTCACCGTGTCGCTGGATCCGTCCGAGAACCTGGTCAATACCGATGTGCTGGCCGCGCTGTCGGCCGACCTGTCGCAGATCTGCAAGGTGAAGGTGATCGTGCCGTGTGCGGCGATCACTCTGGTGGGCCGTGGCATGCGTTCGCTGCTGCACAAGCTGTCGGACGTGTGGGCGACCTTCGGCCGCGAGCGCGTGCACATGATCTCGCAGTCGTCCAACGACCTGAACCTGACCTTCGTCATCGACGAGGCCGATGCCGATGGCCTGCTGCCGGTGCTGCACGCCGAGCTGATCGACAGCGGCGCGATGCCGGTGGAAGAGACCGAAGTGTTCGGCCCGCGCTGGCGCGAGATCGCCGGCACCGTGCGCCCGCGTGGCACGCCGTGGTGGCGCGGCCAGCGTGCGCACCTGCTGCAGCTGGCCGATGCCGGTACGCCGCGCTACGTCTACCACCTGCCGACCGTGGGCGCCCGCGCCCGCGCGCTGGCCGCGATCAAGCCGATCGACCAGCGCTACTACGCGATCAAGGCCAACAGCCACCCGGCCATCCTGCAGCTGCTGGAAGCCGAGGGCTTCGGCCTGGAATGCGTGTCGCATGGCGAGCTGAAGCACGTGTTCCAGCACCTGCCGGAACTGTCGCCCAAGCGCGTGCTGTTCACCCCCAGCTTCTGCCCGCGCAGCGAATACGAAGCCGCATTCGCGCTGGGCGTGACGGTGACGGTCGACAACGTCGAAGCACTGCAGCGCTGGCCGGACCTGTTCCGCAACCGCGAGCTGTGGCTGCGCGTCGACCTGGGCCGTGGCGAAGGCCACCACGCCAAGGTCCGTACCGGTGGCAAGGAGTCCAAGTTCGGCCTGCCGATCGCCCGTGTCGACGAGTTCGTGCGCGCAGCCACCGATCTGGGCAGCCGCGTGGTCGGCCTGCACGCGCACCTCGGCAGCGGCGTGGAGACCGCGCAGCACTGGCGCCTGATGTGCGATGAGCTGGCAGGTTTCGCCCGCCGCATCGGCAGCGTGCAGACCATCGACATCGGCGGCGGCCTGCCGATTCCGTATTCCGCCGAGGACGAGCCGTTCGACCTGGATGCCTGGGCCGAGGGCCTGGCCGAGGTCAAGGCGCTGCATCCGGCGTTCCGCCTGGCGATCGAGCCGGGCCGCTACCTGGTGGCCGAATCCGGCGTGCTGCTGACCCACGCCACCCAGGTGGTGGAAAAGGACGGCGTGCGCCGCGTCGGCCTGGATGCCGGCATGAACGCACTGATGCGCCCGGCCCTGTACGACGCCTGGCACGACATCGAGAACCTCAGCCGCCAGGGTGGGTATGCCGAGGCGGCGTTCGATGTGGTCGGCCCGATCTGCGAATCCAGCGATGTGTTCGGCAAGCGCCGCAAGCTGCCGGTGTCGACTGCGCCGGACGACGTGATGCTGATCGCCGATGCCGGCGCCTACGGCTATTCGATGGCCAACACCTACAACCAGCGGATGCTGCCGCGCGAAGACGTGATCGAATGATCGCCGCGCGCGCCCTGCACCCGCCCACCGACACGCCGCGCGCCATCGCGCGGGCCCGTGCCTGACCGGATACACCATGACTGCTTTCGACAAACACCAGGTTTCCCGCTTCCGCTTCGTCCGCTGCGAATTCGCCGCGGAGACCGGCGTGGCCGAGCTGGTCTATGCCTTTGATGACGGCCCGGAGATGGTGGAAACCATCGCCGTGCCGGGCGCCCCTTTCGTGCTGGACGAGGCGCGTGCCGCCGCCGTGCAGCGTGCGCTGCAGCTGCTGCACCTGATCGCCGGTGTCAGCTACTACAAGGCGGGCGTGCCGGAGACGGTCAGCATCGACAGCTACAGCATCGATGCCGATACCGCCGCACTGGTGGAGACCATTTACCTCAACGGCCTGGGCGAATTCGCCTACCGCAATGGCCTGAACCTGCGCGGCCGCTTCCGGTTGCCGGTGCAGGGCGAGGCCGTGCAGGCGCCGTCGCTGGGCCTGCAGCCGCACGCGCTGGTGGCCATCGGCGGCGGCAAGGATTCGCTGGTCAGCATCGAAGCGCTGCGCCGTGCCGGCGTGGACGAGACCGTGACCTGGATCGGTGGCTCGCAGCTGATCCGTGCGTGCGCCGAGCGCACCGGCCTGCCGACATTGAACCTGGGCCGCACGCTGGCACCTGAACTGTTCGAGTTGAATCGCCAGGGCGCATGGAACGGCCATATCCCGGTGACGGTGGTGAACTCGGCGATCATGGTGCTGGCCGCGTTGCTGCACGGCGTGGACCAGGTGGTGTTCTCCAACGAGCGCTCGGCCAGCTACGGCAGCCAGATTCCAGGCACCGGCGAAGTGAATCATCAGTGGTCCAAGGGCTGGGCCTGCGAGCAGGCGTTCGGCAGCCATGTGCAGAAGCACGTGGCGGCGGACCTGCAGTACTACTCGCTGCTGCGCCCGATGTCCGAGCTGGCGGTGGCCCGCCAGTTCGCCAAGAGTGACTTCTACGACGCGCATTTCTCCAGCTGCAACCGCAACTTCCACATCCTCGGCGAGCGCCCGGTGAACCGCTGGTGCGGCGTCTGCCCGAAGTGCCATTTCGTGTTCCTGGCACTGGCCCCGTTCATGCCCAAGACGCGCCTGGTGCGCATCTTCGGCCGCAACCTGCTGGATGATGCCGAGCAGGCCGGTGGCTTCGATGCGCTGCTGGAATTCCAGGACCACAAGCCGTTCGAGTGCGTGGGCGAAGGCCGCGAATCGCGTGCGGCGATGGCGACCCTGGCGCAACGCCCGGAGTGGAAGGAAGACGTGCTGGTGAAGCGCTTCTGCAACGAGATCCAGCCGCAGCTGGATGCCGCCGAACTGGAACTGGCACCGCTGCTGCAGCTGCAGGGCGAGCACCGCGTTCCGGCTGCGCTGTGGGAACGGGTGCGTGAAGATTTCGAAGCTTGAAGGAAAGCGCGTTGCGCTGTGGGGCTGGGGCCGTGAGGGCCGCGCCGCGTTTGCGGTGCTGCGTGAGCGCCTGCCCTCGCTGCCGCTGAGCCTGTTCTGCCCGGCGGCCGAAGTCGAGGCCGCGCGTGCGGAAACGCAGGGCGTGCTGGACGTGCGTGGTGAGCCTTCCGCTGAAGCGCTGGCCGCGTTTGACGTGGTGATCAAGTCTCCCGGCATCAGCCCCTACCAGCCAATCGCGTTGGCGGCGGAAGGGCAGGGCACCCGCTTCATTGGTGGCACCGCGCTGTGGTTCGCCGAACACGCGGCCGACGATGGCATCGTGCACGACACCGTGTGCGTGACCGGTACCAAGGGCAAGAGCACCACCACCGCGCTGGTCGCGCACCTGCTGCGTGCCGCCGGCCACCGTACCGGCCTGGTCGGCAACATCGGCCTGCCGCTGCTGGAAGTGCTGGACCCGCAGCCCGCGCCTGAGTACTGGGCGGTGGAACTGTCCAGCTACCAGACCGGCGAAGTGGCACGCAGTGGCGCCCGCCCGCAGGTGGCGGTGGTGCTGAACCTGTTCCCGGAACACCTGGACTGGCACGGCAGCGAACAGCGTTACATCGACGACAAACTGCGGCTGGTGACTGAAGCCGCACCGCGCATCGCCGTGCTCAATGCCGCCGATCCGCACCTGGCCGCGCTGTCGCTGCCCGACAGCGAAGTGGTCTGGTTCAACCAGCTGCAGGGCTGGCACATGCGCGGCGACATCGTGCATCGCGGTGAGCAGGCCGTGTTTGATACCCGCAACACGCCGCTGCCGGGCCGCCACAACCGTGGCAACCTGTGTGCGGTGCTGGCCGCGCTGGAAGCGCTGGGGCTGGATGCCGCGGCGCTTGCGCCGGCGGTGCAGGACTTCCGTCCGCTGCCCAACCGCCTGCAGCGCATCGGCGTGGCCGATGGCCTGACCTACGTCAACGATTCGATCAGCACCACGCCGCATGCCAGCCTGGCTGCGCTGGAGTGCTTCGCCGGCCAGCGCATCGCGCTGCTGGTGGGCGGGCACGACCGTGGCCTGGACTGGACCGATTTCATGCAGCACATGGCGCACGACGTGCCGCCGGTGGAGATCGTGACCATGGGCAGCAACGGCCCGCGCATCCACGCCATGCTGCAGCCGCTGGCCGATGCCGGTCGCTTCGGTCTGCATGCTGCGGGCGATCTTGCCGAGGCGATGGTGCTGGCGCGTACTGCGCTGGGTGAGCAGGGTGGGGTGGTGCTGCTGTCGCCGGGCGCACCGAGCTTTGGTGCGTACCGCGATTACGTGGCGCGTGGCCGTCATTTCGCCGAGCTGGCCGGATTCGACCCGGACAGCATCAGCGCGATTCCGGGGTTGGGCATCGCCTGAGGGGTCGGATCCCTTTCCGCAGGAAAGGGCTCTGACCCCAACGGGATTCTGGCCGGCAACCCTCCGGAGAAATTCATCCACGCATGGCGTGGATCTACTGCTCCTCGTCGATGAACGCGTAGCCGCCGTCGATCAATTGCTGCAGATACGCATCGAAGCTGGGCGCGATCACCGCATAGCTGTCCGGGTCGTGCAGGTAGCGCACCACCTGGCCGACCGTGCCGCCCGGTGCGGGGTTGAAATCCAGGTAAAGCATCGACGTGCCGCCGTTGTTCATGCAGTGCGAGAAGCACAGGCGGCGGTTCATCGGCAGATCCGCGTCGATGCCTTCACCCAGAATCTCCGGCTCGTCATCCAGCCACTCTTCGTAGATGGAACGGATGCTGTCGTCCCATTGCTGCTGGTCCTCGAAGATCTGCGCGACCGAGCGCAGGTAGTACGGATAGCCGCCGTCTTCCACGTCCGACCCGAGCATCAGCACGCAGACCCCGCCGCCGGGGTACTCGCGGAAGTGGGTGCCATCGACGCGGGACAACAGTTCCACCAGGCTGTCAGGCACCTGCGGCCATTGCATGCGCAGGCGCTGCAGGTCTTCTGCGCTGGCGCCCTGGACGTGAGCCCATTGCGGGGCATCGTCGGCGGGCAGGCGTGGGATCAGGCCAGACAGAAAGCGGTCAACAAGGTTCATGCGAAAAAGGGGACGGAGGGGATTAAGTCGTATCCAACCACACCTGCGTCACGTCGCCAATGCAGAATGCGACGCGGGAGGGGCGAATACGGCTTAATCCCCTCCGTCCCCTTTTTCTCGCGGAGCAGGCGCATGAACCGATGGCGTTGTGGTGTGGCGATGGTGCTCGGCCTGGCGGCGATGCCGGCGTGGGCGGCAATGAAGACGCAGCCGGTGGAGTGGAAACACCAGGGCACGACTTTCAGTGGCGTGCTGGTCTATGACGACGGCGACAACGACAAGCGCCCTGGCCTGGTGATGGTGCCGAACTGGAAGGGTGTGAACGAGTCGGCCATCGAGAAGGCCAAGCAGCTGGCGGGCGATGATTACGTGGTGCTGGTGGCCGATGTGTACGGCAAGGGCGTGCGGCCGAAGACCGATGCCGAGGCCGGGCCGGTGGCGACCAAGCTGCGCAACGACCGGCCGTTGCTGCGGGCACGTGCGCTGGAAGCGGTGAACGTGCTCAAGGCGCAGGCCGGCAGGGTGCCGCTCGATGCCAGCCGGATCGGTGCGGTGGGCTTCTGCTTTGGCGGCACCACGGTGCTGGAACTGGCCCGTGCCGGTGCGCCGTTGGCCGGTGTGGTCAGCCTGCACGGTGGGTTGGGTTCACCGCTGCCGGCGCAGGCCGGTGGCAGTCACCCTTCGGTGCTGGTGCTCAATGGTGCCGACGACAGGAGCGTGACCGCCGAGGATATCGCCGGTTTCCAGAGGGAAATGAACGCGGCCAAGGTCGACTGGGAGTTCACCAACTACAGCGGGGCGGTGCACTGCTTCGCCGAGCGCGATGCCAACAGCCCGCCGGGGTGCCAGTACAACGAGCGGGCGGCCAAGCGCGCGTGGAAGGCGCTGGATGAGTTCTTCGAGGAGCGCTTCGAGAAACGTTGATCCGCGCAGCGGTAGTGCCGGCCGCTGGCCGGCAACCTCATGATGCTGCGGATGTCATCGGGAATGCCGGCCAGCGGCCGGCACTACCGGATGCGGTCAATGCGGGCGTTCCCGTGCCGACCAACGGTCGGCACCCACCGGAATGCCGGTGGGTGGGTGCCGACCGTTGGTCGGCATACCTCAACCCATCAATGCGAACGCTGCACCGCGTAACGCGCCAGGCCACGCAGGGCCGCCACGGCGTCGTTGTCGCCCAGACCATCGAGCGCACGCTCGGCGGCTTCGGCATATTCCTCGGCACGCGCGCGGCTGTACTCCAGGCCGCCGGTAGCACGGATCGCGGCCAGCACTTCCGGCATCGCCGAAGCGTCGCCGTCCTGCACGATGGTGCGCAGGCGTTCGCGGGTGGCGTCGTCGGAGTGGGCCATCGCGTGGATCAGCGGCAGCGTGGCCTTGCCCTCGGCGAGGTCGTCGCCCAGGTTCTTGCCCAGTTCCTCGGCATTGGCCGAGTAGTCCAGCACGTCGTCGGCGATCTGGAACGCGTAGCCCAGGTGCATGCCGTAGTCGAACAGGGCCTGCTGGGTGGCTTCGTCCACGCCGCTGGCCAGCGCACCCAGGCGGGTGCCGGCGGCGAACAGCACCGCGGTCTTGCGCTCGATCACGCGCAGGTAGGCGGCTTCGTCGGTATCCGGGTTGTGCACGTGCAGCAGCTGCAGCACTTCACCCTCGGCGATGCGGTTGGTGGCGTCGGCCAGGATCTGCATCACCGGCATGCGCTCCAGCTCGACCATCAGCTGGAAGCTGCGCGAGTACAGGAAGTCGCCGACCAGCACGCTGGGCGCGTTGCCCCACAGCGCGTTGGCGGTGCTGCGGCCACGGCGCAGGCTGGATTCGTCCACCACGTCATCGTGCAGCAGGGTCGAGGTATGGATGAACTCGATGATCGCCGCCAACTGGTGGTGCTCCGGACCGGCCTGGCCGACCGCGTGGCCGGCCAGCATCACCAGCATCGGGCGCAGGCGCTTGCCGCCGGCGGAAATGATGTGGTCGGCAATCTGGTTGATCAGCACGACGTCCGAAGACAGCCGGCGCCGGATCAGGGCGTCGACGGCGGCCATGTCGGCCGCGGCAAGCGACTGGATCTGGGGCAGGCCCAGGGCGGGACGGGTGTCTTCGGTGATGGTCATGCGATCAGGCTTTCAGGCTCACCACCGATTATAGGCGCTGGCCGTGAATTCGGGCGCAAACGGGGCTGGCCGGCGTTCCCGGCCCCGCAAACGCTGCCGCCTGCGTGAATACGTATGCAGGTTGCGCCATGCCCGCGAGGCCGCCGCTAAGCTTGCCGGAACAGGATTTCGGCCCGCTTCTGGCGGGTCCCGCATGCCCGGAGGGGGGCTGTCGATGTCGCACTATCCATGGTGGCGCGGAGCCGTCATCTACCAGATCTACCCGCGCAGCTACCTCGATGCCAACGGCGATGGCGTGGGCGACCTGCCGGGCATCATCCAGCGCCTGGACCATATTGCCGCGCTGGGCGTGGACGCGATCTGGATCTCGCCGTTCTTCAAGTCGCCGATGGCCGACTTCGGCTACGACATCGCCGACTATCGCGACGTCGACCCGCTGTTCGGCAGCCTGGACGACTTCGACCGCCTGCTGGCCAAGGCGCACGACCTGGGCCTGAAGGTGATGATCGACCAGGTGTTGAGCCATACCTCGATCGAGCACGCCTGGTTCCGCGAGAGCCGCCAGGACCGCAGCAATCCGAAGGCCGACTGGTACGTCTGGGCCGACCCGCGCGAGGACGGCACCCCGCCCAACAACTGGCTGTCGCTGTTCGGCGGCGGCGCCTGGCAGTGGGAACCGCGCCGTGAGCAGTACTACCTGCACAACTTCCTGGTCGACCAGCCGGACCTGAACTTCCACAACCCGGACGTGCAGCAGGCCACCCTGGACAATGTGCGGTTCTGGCTGGACCGCGGCGTGGACGGCTTCCGCCTGGATGCGATCAACTTCTGCTTCCACGACGCGCAGCTGCGCGATAACCCGCCCAAGCCGGCGGACAAGCGCGTGGGCCGCGGCTTCAGTCCGGACAACCCGTACGCCTACCAGTACCACTTCTACAACAACACCCAACCGGAGAACCTGCCATTCCTGGAGCAGCTGCGCGCGCTGCTGGATGAGTATCCGGGCGCGGTGAGCCTGGGCGAGATCTCGTCGGAAGACTCGCTGGCCACCACCGCCGAGTACACCCAGGACGGCCGCCTGCACATGGGCTACAGCTTCGAGCTGCTGGTGGACGACTACAGCGCGGCCTACATCCGCGACACGGTTTCGCGGCTGGAAGCGGCGATGACCGAAGGCTGGCCGTGCTGGGCGGTTTCGAATCACGATGTGGAACGCGCGGTCAGCCGCTGGGGCGGCTATCCGGCCGATCCGCGCCTGGCGCGGATGCTGGTGGTGATGCTGTGCTCGCTGCGCGGCTCGGTGTGCCTGTACCAGGGCGAGGAGCTGGGCCTGGCCGAGGCCGAGGTGCCGTTCGAGGCGCTGCAGGACCCGTATGGCATCACCTTCTGGCCGAATTTCAAGGGCCGCGACGGTTGCCGCACCCCGCTGCCGTGGACCGACGCTCCGCTGGCTGGCTTTACCTCCGGCACGCCCTGGCTGCCGATCCCGGCCGAGCACCGGGCGGCGGCGGTGGCCGTGCAGGAGCGCGACCCGCACTCGGTCCTGGCGGCGTTCCGCGCCTTCCTGGCCTGGCGGCGTAGCCAGCCGGCGCTCCTGCATGGCAGCATCCGGTTCATCGAAAGCGCCGAGCCAGTGCTGCTGTTCGAGCGTATGCTTGCAGATGAAACCCTCCTGCTGGCCTTCAACCTGTCGGCCGAGGCGGTGAGTCATCCGCTGCCGCCGGGCAACTGGCAGCAGGTGGCGGTACCGGGCCCGGATGCGGGCACGGTGCAGGGCAATGAACTCCAGCTGCCGCCGCGTGCGGTGTATTGCGCCCGACGCAGCTGACCGTTTTCTCCGGTGGCGGTACTTGCGGGGACGGGGCCGAAGCGCCCCGTCCCTTTTTTGTGGGTGGGATTGCGGTGAAGGGCATTCGCGCAAAAGAAAACCCGCTGCCTGCGCAGCGGGTTTCCGGTCCTGCTCCCTGTTTTCTGTTGCCGGCCAGCGGCCGGCACTACCGAGTCCGGGGCGCCGGGCAGGGCCCGGCGCGACCTCAGAACTTGTAGTTCACGCCCAGCATGTAGGTGCGACCCCATTCGATGTACTCCAGCGGGCGGTCCTTGCTGCCGGCGTAGGTGCGGTACGGCTCGTTGGTCAGGTTGCTGCCCTGCAGCAGCAGGGTCAGCCCCCGCAGGGCGCTGCTGTCGCTGAAGGTGTAGCTGACCTGCGCGTCGGTCACGTTTTCGCCCACCACGTAGCGCAGGCTGCGATTGCCGTTGAAATTGCCGATCTCACCGATGAAGTCCGAACGTCGGCGCTGGCTCACGCGTGCTTCAAAGCCGCTGCGCTCGTAATAGGCGGTGAAGTTGTACACGCGCTTGGACAGACCCGGCAGGCTGATCGGGTCACTGCCTACGCTGGACGCGCTTTCCGGATCCAGGATGGTGATGTCGCTCTTGTTGAAGGTCGCGCTGGCCTGCACGCCGAAGCCACGCAGGCTGTCGGTCAGCATGTCCAGCGGGAACGATGCGGTCAGCTCCAGGCCCTTCAGCGTGCCGCCCTTGCCGTTCTGCGGCGCGGAGAAGGTGCCGGTGGTCAGCACCGGTGCGGTCATGCCCGGCGGCGGTACGTAGCTGCCCAGCAGCGCGGTGAAGTCGTAGTTGTCCACCGACTGGGTGTAGACGTAGCTCTTCAGGTCCTTGTAGAAGATCGCGGCGGCCACGTAGGCCTTCTCGCCGAAGTACTTCTCATAGGACAGATCCAGCGCGGTGGCACGCCATGGGTCCAGCAGCGGATTGCCGCCACTGCCGCCGGGGCGGCCAGTGCCGGTGTCCACGCCGAACTCCAGGCCGGCACGCATCTGGTCCACGCGCGGCCGCGCAACCTGCTTGGCGGCGGCAAAGCGCAGCGTCTGCTGGTGCGGGAACATGAAGGCCAGGTTCAAGCTCGGCAGCCAGTCGTTGTACTTGCGGCCTGCGGAGTAGGGCTGGATGTTGCTGCCAGCCGGCTGCGAGCTGTCCCAGTAGCGCGAATCCGAGCTCTGGTCGGTGTGCTGCATCTGCACGCCGATGTTGCCGCGCACGCCGACCACGCCGATGTCGGTGTTGATGTTCAGGCGCGCCCACGCGGTGGTGATCTTTTCCTGCACCGTCCACGACTTGGGAATCAGGTAGTCCAGGTTGTCGACCGGGTTGAAGGTCATGTAGCGACCGACCGCGGCCGGCACGTTCCAGGCCGGGATGGTGCCGAGGCCGGCGAAGCTCAGGTCGACCGGGCGGTACTGCAGGTCCGAGGCGATGTTGGCATCGCCCTGTGCACCGAGCAGGATGTTGCCTTCGGACTGGGTCTTCACCTTGCGGCGGTCGGCATAGTTCACGCCGATGTCGAGGTCTGGCGCCCACGAGGCAATGGCCTCGGGCAGCGCAATCGTGGCGGCCAGCTTGCCGCCCTTCAGGCGGTCTTCCACCTGCGGCACCTTGCCGTAGCCGGAACCGTAGATGGTGTTGGTCAGGAACAGCGCGTCGGGATTGGAGTAGTTCAGGCCCGGGTTGATCTGCGAGAAGCCGTTCTGGCGGATCGACACGCCGACCGTGTCCAGCTGCGGCATCGGGGTCAGCTGCAGGTTGTTTTCCAGGTTCAGCTCAGCGCGCGTGGCTTTGGAGTAGTTCAGGTCGGCGACCAGCTTGACGCCGCCGAAGTTGAACTCGTTGTTCCAGCCGAACGCATCGATCTTGTCCTTGCGCTTGTTGTACATGCCGCGCACCAGCGGATACACGCCACTGGCGGTGCCGCCGGTGAACGAGCCGTTGGCGTTGATCTGCGGGTTGCTGACCAGCAGGCCCGGGGTGTAGTTGCCGTTGTAGTTGCTGAGGTTCAGCTCGAACTGGTTGGCGGTGTCGATCTGCTCGGCTTCGGTGTGGAACGCATCGAAGGTGCTGGTCCAGCTGTTGTTCGGCCGGAACTGGATCGTGGCCATCACGCCGTCGCGCTTGTTGTTGCCGGTGCGGCGCAGCGCCTTGATGCCATCGGAGAAGTAGGTGCCGGCGCCCACGCCCGGGCGCTCGCCCTTGTCGGTGTGTTCGGTGGTCCACGGTTCGTACAGGCCGACCTGGTTCTCCTGGATCGGCATGTCGCTGTGCGCGTAGCCGATGGCAATGCCCAGGGTCTTGTCCAGGAACTGGTCGATGTAGCTGGCGCTGAAGCGGTTGCCGTACGGATCGACGTTGGCGGCGCGGCCCAGCGAACTCTTCTGGTAGCGGCCGCTGACCGCGATCACGCGCTCGCCAAAGCTGAGCGGGCGGGCAGTCTGCATGTCGATGGTGCCCGACAGGCCCTGGCCGACCAGCGCCGCGTCCGGGGTCTTGTAGACGGTCACGCCGTTGACCAGCTCGGACGGGTACTGGTCGAACTCGACACCGCGGTTGTCGCCGGTGCTGACCACTTCACGGCCATTGAGCAGGGTGGTGGCGAAGTCCGGCGACAGGCCGCGCACGCTGATCACCTGCGCACGGCCGGCCACGCGCTGGGCGGCCAGGCCGGGCAGGCGCGAGATGGATTCGGCGATGCTGACGTCGGGCAGCTTGCCGATGTCTTCGGCGGAAATCGCCTCGACCACCGAAGTGGCGTCCTGCTTGACCGCGATCGCGCTCTCGATGCCGCGGCGGATGCCGGTGACCTGCACCGTATCCAGGTTGGTGGCGGCGGTGGCGGCCGGCGTGGTGGTGCTCTGCGTGGACTGTGCCGACGCCAGCGTCGGCGCCAGCACAACGGCCAGCGCGAGACTCAGCGCACTGCGCTTGTGGTTCAACATTTTCCCCTCCCAGGCAATGTTGCAGATCGATTTGTGAGCGTTCCGGCGGGGCCGTGAACGTGCGACGCGGTGGCCGCTGTCGTCGCCGCTATGGTAGGCAGCGCATTCTTCGCGGGAATCACCCTGCATACGTATTCAATGGCGTCTGCAGGGGTGTAATCGCTTTCAGATCCTGCTTGCGGTGGTGCCGGCCAGCGGCCGGCAATCACGTTCACCGGCTTGCCGGCCAGCGGCCGGCACTACCGGGGCATTCACAGCGGCGTGAAGCGAATGGCCTGCCCACCGCCCGGTGCCAGCACCAGCGTCAGTGCATCGGCACTGGTCACCTCGCGGGTTTCGCGTGCGAACGCGAACGGGTTTCTGCGGAAATCAGCGCCCTCGCCATCGCGGTAGATCTCGGCGCGATAGCGCACGCCGGGCTCCAGGAAGCCCAGTGACACCGGCAGCACGCGGCCGTGTTCGTCGGTGATGCTGCCGAGGAACCAGTCACGGCTGTTGCGGTCACGGCGCACGATCGTCACGTAGTCGCCCACTTCGCCATCGAGCACGCGGCTCTGCTCCCAGTCCACCGCCACGCCCTCGATGAAGCGGAATGCCTCGCGATGCTGCAGGTAGTGCTCGGGCAGGTCGGCGGCCATCTGGATCGGGCTGTACAGCACCACGTACAGCGCCAGCTGGCGGGCCAGCGTGCTGGGAATGGCCTGGCCGTGGCGGCCCTTCAGGCTGAGGATGCCGGGGGTGTAATCCATCGGCCCGGCCAGCATGCGGGTGAACACCAGGTTGACCTCGTGCTCCGGCGGGTTCGGCGGCTGGCCCCAGGCGTTGTACTCCATGCCGCGCGCGCCTTCGCGCGAGATCCAGTTGGGGTAGGTGCGGCGCAGGCCGGTGTCCTTGATCGGCTCATGCGGGTTCACCGACAGGTGCCGGCGCGCAGCCTCCTGCACCACCTTCAGGTGATGGCGGGCCATGAACTGCCCGTCGTGCCACTCGCGCCACAGCGGGCCCCCCGTGGGATTGCGGCGGTCGACCTGGCCATCGTCGCAGACGTAGCCGGTCTTGAACTGGTCCACGCCCAGCCGTGCGTACAGGTCCAGCGCGGCGCCCAGCTGCTCCTCGTAGTGCTCGATGGCGCAGCCGGTTTCGTGGTGCCCGATCAGGTGCACACCTTTCTTCAGGCCATACGCCGACAGCGCCTCGATGTCGAAATCGGGCGTGGCGCGGGTGAAATCGAAGTCGTAGCCATTGCCCACCCACATGCCGTCCCAGCCCGGGTTCCAGCCTTCCACCAGCACGCCACGGAAGCCGTGCGCGGCGGCGAAGTCGATCACCTTCTTCGTCTTGGCGGTGGTGGCAGCGTGCTTCCGCCCCGTAGCCCAGCTCTCGTTGTCCAGGTGCATCGACCACCACACGCCCACGTACTTGGCCGGCTTCACCCAGCTCACATCGCCCAGCGCATTGGGCTCGTTGAGGTTGAGGATCAGGTCCGATTCGACCAGGCCACCGGCGCGGTCTGCGATCTGCAGCGTGCGCCACGGCGTGGCGAAGGGCAGGGCACGACGCACCTTCCAGCCTTCGGCCGAGGGTGACAGCTGCGCGCGCAGGCGTTGCCCCTCGGTGCGCCGCAGCCACATGCCGGCGTAGTCCACCAGAGCGGCCTCGTGAATGGCCACATGCAGGCCATCGCGGCTGCGCACGGTCATCGGCGTATGCACCAGCGGCACCTCGCGCAGCGGGGTGCGCTGGTACAGATATTCGTAGTGGATCGGCTCGCCGGCGGGGATCCACCAGGCGGTGGATTCAGGCGCGATGGCGAACTCGGTCAGTTCGTCATCGATGATCGCCTCGTGCAGGTTCGGCTGTTCGGGGAATACATAGCGGAAGCCCAGGCCATCGTCGTAGGCGCGGAACACCACATCCAGCCGACGCTTGCTGCCGGTGGTTTCGGCCAGCTGCACGGTCAGCTCGTTGAAGTGGTTGCGGGTGAGCCGGCGCTCGCCCCACGGCTGCTCCCAGCTGTCGTCGACGCTGCGCCGCTGCTGGCCAAGCAGGGCGAAATCGCGGTCCAGGCGGCCGTCGCGCAGGGCGAAGCCGAGCCTCGAATCCTCCACCACGGGTTCGCCGAAACGCTCGACGCGGTAGCGGGCGGTGCCGCCGTCCAGCACCAGGCTGACCTTGAGCACCTTGCCGGGTGATTCGACGCTGACGACCTGTGGCGCGGCCTGCGCCAGCGTGGCCACGCCCAACAGGGCCAGGCCGAACATGTGCGCGAACAGCGCGCGTACAACCGTGTGTGGCATCGGCATTTCCCCTCCCAAGGCGCCGTTGGCAGACCCGGACCATAAGCCAGCGCAGCAGGCGCGCTACCGCGTGGCGCCATGAATACGTATGCAGCTGGACGCAGCCGACAGCCCCGCGTCTACCATGGGGCCAAGGCACCTTGAGGGAGGGGCCGCGCCCGCCCGCCGGCAACGACGGTGCGGACCTACAACGCGTGCAGAGAGGGAGGGAGGCCGACGGGCGCAAGCCGGTCCGCCGCTTCGATGCTGAAGATCATTTGCCTGACCGCTGCCCTGGGGGCAGCGCTGGGATCGACCGCGCAGGCGGCCGACCTGCAATTCGACGGCCGCCATGCGCGCGCCGAAGCCGCTGCCAACGGCGGCTTTGTTCTGCATGCGCCGAAGGGCGCAGTGCAGATCGCAGCCGCACCGATGCGCAGCCAGACCGGCAGCGTGATGTTCGACGCGTTGTTCGCGCTGGCCCAGCAGGAGATGGACCAGGACCGCGTGGACGCGATTCGCGATCCCGCGTTCGACGAAGGCCGACCGGTGCCGTGCGAGTGTTTCCAGACCGGCGCGCGCTGGCCCTATGTGTGGACCCGCGATGTCAGCTTCGCCGCCGATCTGGCGCTGGCGCGGCTGGACCCGGAGCGCACCCGGCAGTCGCTGCAGTTCAAGCTGTCGGCGGCGCGCGACGGGCACACGCCCGGCCTGTTCGTGGCGCAGGACACCGGTTCCGGTGGCAGCTGGCCGATCAGCAGCGATCGCGTTGTGTGGTTCCTGGCGGCACGTCATCTGCTGGAGGATCGCGCGTTTGCCGACCAGGTCTGGCAGGCGCTGCAGGGCACGCTGGCGCAGGACCGCGCGATGGTGTTCGACGCGCAGGTGGGCCTGTACCGTGGCGAGACCTCGTTCCTGGACTGGCGCGAGCAGACCTATCCGGACTGGACCCGCGAGGACGTGCGCTTCATCGGTGATTCCTACGCACTGTCCACCAACGTGCTGCACTACCAGGCATTGCGCCTGGCCGAACGCCTGGCCGGCCAGCACGGCGACGCCCGCGCGGCCGACTACAAGGCGTGGGCCGATGCGTTGGCGCAGCAGATCGATGCGCGCTTCTGGCGCGAGGATATCGGCCAGTACATGAGCTACATCGGCGAAGCCGCGCACCCGGTGCCGTACGCCAAGGTCGATCTGCTGGGCCTGTCGCTGGGTATCCTCGCCGGGGTGCTGCCGCCCGAGCGCGCGCGCCGTGCACTGGCTGCTTACCCGATGGGGCCAGCCGGCAGCCCCGTGGTCTGGCCGCAGGAAGCGCAGCAGCCGATCTACCACAACCGTGCGATCTGGCCGTTTGTCAGCGCCTACTCGCTGCGTGCGGCGCGGCAGCTGGACGATGCGCCGCGCATCGCCGCCGAGATCCGTTCGCTGATGCGGGGCGCCGCGCTGGCCGGTTCCAACATGGAGAATTACGAGCTGGTCAGCCAGGCCGTGCATGTCGAGGAAGGCGCGCTGAGCGGCCCGGTGGTCAACTCCGAACGCCAGCTGTGGTCGGTGGCCGGGTATCTGTCGATGGTGGTCGAAGGCGTGTTCGGCGTGCAGGACGATGGCCGCGTGCAGCCCAAGCTGCCGGCCGCGCTGGTGCCGGAACTGTTCGGCACGCAGCGCAGCATCAGCCTGGAAGTCACTGGCAAGCGCTATGTGCTGGAGCGTCCGCAGAGCGTGGGCGATGGCTTGCTGGTGGCGGGCAGGACCACCACGCGCGGCACGACCACCACGGTGCAGCTGGTGACTGCCCCGGCAGCAACAGGCTTCGCTGCTACGACTGCGGATGCCAACGCGCGTGCGCCCGCAACACCGGCGGCACCGCAGGCCCTGCGCAGGGGCACGGGTTGGAACGTTCCGGTGCAAGCCGGGCAGGTTCTGTGGAAGGACGGCAGGGCCGTCGTCGCCAGCAATGGCCAGGTGCAGATCAGCGACGATGGGCTGCAGCATTGCCTCAGCCTGACCCGACGCGAAGGCGCGTTGGAATCGCTGCACAGCCCAATGGTCTGCGTCGGTCCGCAGCAGGTGCTGAAGGGTGCGCAGCGCTGGCCGTTCACCTCGGCCAAGGCCGGGCAGGTTCGCCTGCGCCTGCAATATCGAAACCCGAACGGGCCGATCAACACCGGCGTCACTGCAGCGGTCAAGCAGCTGGTGCTGCAGTGCCCGGGCCAGCCGTTGCAGCGGCATACGGTCACTCTGCCGCACAGCATGGCCGTGCAGGACTCGACCTCGGCAACATTCACGGTGCCAAAGGGGCAATGCACGGTTGCGCTTGAAGAGGGCTTCAACATGAGCGCGCTTGAACATTTCGCGCACTACACCGGTGGCAAGGGCGGCCGCGAGGGCGTGCTCAACCAGGCCCAGGTGCAGGCGCTGACGGTGGCGCCGGTGGCGATGGAAGAGGGTGCACGATGAATCGTCCCGCCAAACCGCAGCTGTCGTTCTGGCAGATCTGGAACATGTGTTTCGGCTTCCTCGGCATCCAGTTCGGGTTCGCCCTGCAGAACGCCAACGCCAGCCGCATCTTCGAGACGCTGGGTGCGGACATCGACACGGTACCCGGGCTGTGGATTGCCGCGCCGCTGACCGGCCTGCTGGTGCAACCGGTGATCGGTTACCTGTCCGACCGCACCTGGACCCGCTGGGGTCGTCGTCGTCCGTACTTCATGATCGGTGCGGTGTTGACCACGCTGGCGCTGCTGGTGATGCCGAACTCGCCGACGCTGTGGATCGCGGCCGGCACGCTGTGGGTGCTGGATGCCTCGATCAACGTATCGATGGAGCCGTTCCGTGCCTTTGTCGGCGACCAGCTGGCGCCACGCCAGCGTCCGGCCGGCTACGCGATGCAGAGCTTCTTCATCGGCGTGGGCGCCATCGTCGCCAGCTTCCTGCCATTCATCCTGGCCCACTTCGGCGTTGCCAACACCGCGGCCGCCGGGGAAGTGCCCGACACTGTGCGCTATGCGTTCTACTTCGGCGCGGTGGTGCTGCTCGCGGCGATCACCTGGACGGTGGTCAGCACCCGCGAATATTCACCGGCGGAGCTGGCCGGGTTCGATGATGCCGAGCCACCGGAACATCACGCGGCGGCCGCGATCAACGGACCGGCTTCATGGACGCGGGTGACCCTGTGGCTTGGGTTGGGTGTGTTGTTGGCGCTGCTGATCACCTGGCGGCAAGGCGACAGGATGCTGTACGTGCTGGCCGGCCTGTGCGCCGGCTACGGCCTGCTGCTGGCGGCGGCGCGCGCGCTGCCGGCCACGCATATGCTGGCCGCCATCGTCGGCGACCTGCGCGCGATGCCGGTCACCATGCGCCGCCTGGCGTGGGTGCAGTTCTTCTCGTGGTTCGCGCTGTTCGCCATGTGGATCTACACCACCGCTGCGGTGGCCGGTACCCACTTCGGTTCGACCGATCCACAGTCGGCCGCCTACAACGAAGGTGCCAACTGGGTGGGCGTGCTGTTTGGCGCCTACAACGGCTTCGCTGCGCTGGCGGCGGTGCTGATTCCGCCGATGGTGCGTGCGATCGGCCTGCGCTGGAGCCACCTGGTCAACCTGTGGCTGGGCGGCGCCGGCCTGGTCTCGCTGATGTTCATCCGCGACCCGCACTGGCTGCTGCTGTCGATGGTGGGTGTGGGCTTTGCCTGGGCCTCGATCCTGTCGTTGCCGTATGCACTGCTGTCCGACAGCGTGCCGGCGTCGAAGATGGGTGTGTACATGGGCATCTTCAATTTCTTCATCGTGATTCCGCAGCTGGTGGCGGCCAGTGCGCTTGGCTTTGCCCTGCGCGCATGGCTGGGTGGCCAGCCGATGCATGTGCTGGTGCTGGGCGGCTGCAGCCTGTTCCTGGCCGGCCTGTGCGTGCTGCGGGTTCCGTCCCGTCCGGAGGTGGTGTGATGCGTGGTGTCCTGGCTGTTGCTGTTTCCCTTGCCCTGTTCGCCGGCCAGGCCGCGGCCGCGCCGCGCCCGGACTACGTCGGCACCACCGAGCCGTTCGCCAGCGATGCGGTGTACTTCGTGGTCACCGACCGCTTTGTCAACGGTGACCCGTCCAACGACCATCGTGACCAGGGTGGCGCGCACCGCACCTTCGATATCCCGGTGCCATGCCCGGACAAGGTGGACGGCAACATCGGCTACCTCGGCGGCGACTTCCGTGGCGTGCTCGACAATGCGCAGTACATCCGCAACCTGGGCTTCGGTGCGGTGTGGATCACGCCCATCGTCGACAACCCGGACGAGGCCTTTACCGGCAGCAAGCCGATCAGCTGTACCAGCACGCTGACCGATCGTGGCAAGACCGGTTACCACGGCTACTGGGGCATCAATTTCTACAAGCTCGACGAGCACCTGCCGAGCAGGGACCTGGACTTCGCCGGGCTGACCAAGGGCCTGCACGGTGCTGGCTTGAAGGTGGTGCTGGATATCGTGGGCAACCACGGTTCGCCGGCCTGGACCATGCCGACGCGGCAGCCGCAGTTCGGGCAGATCTTCGACAAGGACGGAAAACTGATTGCCGACCACCAGAACCTGCCGCCGCAGAAACTGGATCCGAAGCACAACCCGTTGCACGCGTTCTACAACAACATCGGTCCGGTCGACAGCAAGGACGGCTCGATCTTCGACGGCAACCTGGCCGAGCTGTCGGACTTCAACCAGGACAATCCGGCGGTGATGGACTACCTGGTCGGCGCCTACCTGCAGTGGACCGCGCAGGGCGTGGACGCGTTGCGCATCGACACCATCGGCTGGCTGCCGCACCCGTGGTGGCATGAATTCGTCAAGCGCATCCGCGCCGAGCATCCGGGCATGTTCATGTTCGGCGAAGCCTTCGACTACAACGCGGCGACCATCGCCGAGCACACCTGGCCCGCCAACGCGAACATGAGCGTGCTGGATTTCCCGTTGCGCGGCGCACTGGAGCAGACCTTCGGCACCGCCGGCAAGGGCTTCGAGACCCTGGCCGAGCCGCTGCACCTGAGCGGCGGACCGTACGCCAACCCGTACGAGCTGATGAGCTTCTACGACAACCACGACATGCCGCGCCTGCAGGCCAGCGACGATGGCTTCATCGATGCGCACAACTGGCTGTTCACCGCGCGCGGCATTCCGGTGGTCTATTACGGTTCGGAGACGGGCTTCATGCGTGGCCGTGCCGAGCATGCCGGCAATCGCGCCTACTTCGGCCAGCCGCGTGTGGATGCGGCGCCGAAGAGCCCGATCTTCGCGCCGCTGCAGCGTATCGCGCGACTGCGCGAAGTCACCCCGGCGCTGCAGCGCGGCCTGCAGGTGAATGAGCGCCTGCAGGGTGATGAGGCAGTGTTCTTCCGCGTGCTGCAGCATGGCGAGGTGGCGCAGACCGCGCTGGTGCTGCTGAACAAGGGTGACCAGACGAAGACCTTCAGCGTGACGCGCTTCGTTCAGGCCGGCCGCTGGCGTGATGCGCTGGACGGCGGTTCGTTGCAGGTGAACGGTCCGCTGAAGGCCGACGTGCCCGCGCACGGCGTGAAGGTCTACGTGCTGGATGCCGCCGTTCAGCAGCCGGCACTGCAAGCCGAGCTGGACAAGGCGATGGCCGACCAGAAGGCGCGGGACCAGCGTCTGGGGCGGTAGTGCCGGCCGCTGGCCGGCAGCCCCGGATTCCGGGTACCTGCAGATGCCGGCCAGCGGCCGGCACTACCGGGTTTGGCCGCATCCGGCACAATAGGCACCCCTCACGCCCCGCCGTATCGCCATGACCGACCTCGCCCCGCAGACCCCGATCGAAACCCTGCTGAAGGCGGCGATGGACGGGGCGGTGCCGATCCGCGCCTTCATGGAGGCCTTCGTCGCTTCCGAGGTAGTGCTGCTGACCGGCAGCCTGGTCACCCCGGACGGCAGCGGCTTCGACCCGCTGCTGTTCGACAAGCAGGGCACCCTGCATGTGGCGGTGTTCACCGAGCCGTCGCGGGTGGGCGTCTACAGCCAGCAGGCGCAACACCAGATCCGCTGGCTGATGCTGGAGGTGCTGCGCCGCGTGCCGGGTGGCTACGGCGTGGTAATCAACCCGGGTACTTCGCTGGGCTTTGAGATCTCGCCCAGCGGCGTTGGCGAGATCCTGAAGGACTTCGCCCAAGGCTGAGTTGCCGTCGGGCCATTTGTAGCGTCGAGCCATGCTCGACTGCCTTTCGCGCATGGCCTGATGTGTCGAGCATGGCTCGACTTTACAGAAGGCTTCCCTTCGGGCGCCGTCCATGATCCCCTTGGGTGACATCGGGATCGAGGCATTGCCATGGAATTCAGGGGACTACCCGCCGACGCACCGGAACGGCAGCAATTGGCCCAGTGGTACCACGCGGAATGGGGCCTGGACGCCAACCTGACACTGGAACAGGAACTGCAGCGGCTCAATCCGCCACAGGATGCCGAAGGTTTCCCGCACCTGATCGCCGCATTCGATGACGGTCAGGTGGTTGGCGCAGTCCAGCTCAAGCGGCGGGAAATGCAGGCGTTCCCACAGTACGAACATTGGCTGGGCAGCGTGTTCGTGGCCGACAGCCATCGCGGGCGTGGGCTGGCTGGCGCGCTGGTGGAGCAAGCAGCGGCGCAGGCGGTGCGGATGGGGGTTTCCGATCTCTACCTGCAGACCGAGGCCCTGGACGGTGGGCTGTATGCGCGGCTGGGCTGGAAGCCGCTGCAGGAAGCCGACAACCGCAGCTATCGCGTGCTGGTGATGGTGCGCAGGTTGGCCGCATGAGCGTATCCACGGCACGCCATTCCCGCTCGGCCCTAATCTTCCTGATCGCGGCGATCGCTGCCGCGCTGGTGTCCATGCCCCTGCTGCGCGCGGTGGGCATGGTGCTATGGCCGGTGTTCGTCATTGCCTGGCTGATCAACCTGGGCGCGGCCTGGCATCTGGCCCAGTGGGCGCGCCAGCAGGGCCGTTCGGCATGGGCGTTCGGGTTGCCGGCGGCGCTCGGTACCGTCGCCTCGATCGTGGTCTTCGTGCTGCTGGCGTTGCTGGGGCCGAAGGCCAGGCCTCAGCCGGAAATCACCGGCTGAGTGCTTCGTTCCACTCGTTCCACAGGACACCGTCCACGGCGGTGAGCAGTGTCTGCTGGACCTCGATCAGCGTGTTCATCTCATCCAAAACCGCCTCCAGGTCGGTGATTGAGATCTCGAATCTGGCCGTGCACTGGCTCATGGCATGTACGTGTTCAGTGCCATGCGCTAGCTCGATGGCTTCCTGGAGGACATGGGGCGCGTCGTTGAGAGAGAGCCGCAGGCGAACGTCTTCATCGCCCGTAATGAGAACACTGTTCCCACCCAGCTCCAATTCGAGCTCAAGACCACAGTCGGCCAATACCTCGGCTGCCCAGTTCACTGATGCGGAGATTCCGTGTGCGGCGAAGTAGATATGGCTGGATGTCATCGCGGCCTCTCGAAGGTTCACGGAGAGTATCGCTTGCCTTGAAATGGAATCTGGTGGTGTCCCTGCATCTCTGGCCAATCAGGACTTTAAATGACGCAATTGGGCGTGGCATGTCGTTTTTGTCTGCAGCAGTGATGCCAGCCATTTGACTGGCACCACCGCATACCTCACATCGTTACCTTGCGCCGGTTGTCATCGCTCACCCGGTCGATCAGCTTGTTGTAGGGATCGAAGCCTGCTTCGTCCGGCTTTTCATCCACCGTCACTGTGATCTTCGGATCGGCGCTGGTAATGTGGTGGCGCTGCAGGTACAGCACCTTCTGGTCGCGCTCCTTGCCCGACGGCCCATTGGCGAACACGCCGACCTCGACCCAGTCATCCATCTTTCCGTCGCTCTCCTTGCCCTTGCCGTCGGCGTACTGCTTGGCGGCGTGCAGGTCCAGGGTCACGTCGTAGCGGCCGTCATCGCGCTTGCGGGCGCTGGCGGCCATCACGCGGTTGTCGTAGAAGCTGATCTTCTCGAACAGGTCGGTGACCAGCTGCTGGCGGTCGGCCGGGGTCTCGGTGCGGATGTAGTCCAGCAGCTCGCGTGAGGTGGTGTACGGCGGTTGCTGGTACCCCTTGTCCTGCAGGAAGCGCTTCAATGCGCGGTTAAGCGCCTGCTCGCCGATCTCCTCGCGCAGCCGGTAGAACACCAGCGAACCCTTCTGGTAGTGGATGTACTGCTGGTTCTCCACACGTTCCAGCGGCTGTTCCTCGATGGCCTCGCCGCCGCGGCCGGACAGGTAGCCGTCCAGTTCGCGCTTGAGGAACTGGCGCATGTGCTGGCGGCCGTACTCCTGCTCCATCACCATCAGTGCCGAATACTGCGACAGCGATTCGGACAGCACCGTCGCGCCCTGCACGTTGGCACCGATCACCTGGTGCGCCCACCACTGGTGTGCGATCTCGTGCGCGGTTACGTAGAACACGTAGTCCACCTTGTCCGGGTCACGCAGGTCGGCGATGAAACCGATGGCCTCGGAGTAGGGGATGGTGTTGGCGAACGACTGCGCGAAGCGGGCATAGCCCGGGAACTCGATGATGCGTACCTGGCGGTGCTGGTACGGGGTGAAGTTCGCTTCGTAGTAGGCCAGCGACTTCTGCACCGCTTCGATCATACGGTCCACGTTGTAGCCGTGCGCCGGGTCGAAGTAGACCTCCACCGGGATGTTCTTGTACTTCGCCCTGCGCACCTCCCAGCGTGCCGACAGGTAGGCGTAGAAGTTCAGCATTGGCCGGTCCATGGCGTAGCTGAAGCAGCGCCGGCCATTTACCGTGGTCTCCTTCAGAAGGTAGCCCGGCGCCAACGCCACCTGGTCCGGTGCCGTGCAGACCGTGGTGCGGAAGTCGAGCCAGTCGGCATCGTGGGCTATGTACGTGTTGGCACGCGCGGCTTCGTCTTCCAGCTTGGGCATGCGCCGCGGCTCACCCAGGTTGCGCTTGCGCCGCTCGTTGCGGTCGCTGATCTCGGCGCCTTCGTTGTAGCCGAACGACGGCAGTACACGGCTGTTGAAGAAGGTGCCGTTGTCGACGATGTTGCTTGGTGCCTGGCCCGCGGTGATGCCGTTGGGCTTCTGCACCACCCGGAAATGCACGCTGCGGGTTTCACCCGGTTGCAGCGGTTTCTGCAGGCGGTAGATGCGGTAGCCGAGATCGGCGTCATGCATCGAAAGTGTCTGCCCACCCAGGTCGACCGCGACCAGCTGCTTGTCATCGCCCATCGAGACGTGCACGTCCTGGATCGGCGTGGCGTGGGTATTGCGCACCGTCCAGTTCGCATCGATCACCATCGACTGCGATTCGGGGAACAGGTCCACGCGGTTGTCCACCGCCACGATGCGGGGCTGCGGCAGGTTGCGGTACTTCGACAGCTCGCGCTCGTAGCGGGCCTGCAGGTCCAGCTGTTGATCCGGGGAAAGGAACTCGTTGCGGATGTTGGTGCTCCAGTACAGCCAGCCGCCCACGGCGACAAAGGCCAGGGCGGCCACTGCGGCGAAGGCACCGGTCGGGCCGCGCAGGCGACGGCCGGCCAGGGCCAGGCGCTGGCGCAGGCTCTGGCTGACACCTCGTACCCAGAAGGCCGACGCCAGGCACATCAAGGTCAGCAGGAACAGCGCCCAGTAGCCCTGGAACGCCAGTTGCCCGGTCAGGAAGTGGCCGTAGCCGTTCATGTCCGAATAGGGCGCGTTGGGCCAGCTGCCGAAGTTGTACAGGTTCTGCGTGTAGTCGAGCAGGCCGAGCACGCCCTGGCCGATCATCACCACGATCAGCAGCGCATAACCGATGAACTTGTTGTTGGTGAGCACCTGCAGCACCAGCGCCAGGCCCCCCATCAGGATGTAGACCACCGAATCCAGCGCCAGGCTGCGCAGGTACAGCAGCGGCTCCAGATGCGTGTAGCCCTTGGCCAGCTGCACGCCCATCGCCGCCAGCGCGCCGGCGGCCTGGAAGCAGATGATCACGGCCAGCAGTGCGGTGAACTTGGCCAGCAGCGGCACCCAGTTCGGCACCGGCATGGCATCGGTCACTTCATTGATGCGCGCACTGCGTTCCTTCCAGACCAGCTCACCGGCGAAGAACAGCACGATGATCACCAGCAGCCAGCTGAAGGCCCCCTGCAGGCCCATGATCATCTGCGAGGTGACCGGCCAGATCGAGGTGCCGTACAGAGTCTGCCGGAACAGCGCGCTGGGCAGGAAGTTGGCCAGGCCCAATACCAGCAGCACGATGAACGGCACGCTGCGCAGCACGCCGCGTGTATCGAAGCGGACCTGGCGCAGGAACTGCTGCCACGCCGTGCTGGCAGTGAACGCCGGTATCACGCGCGGCAGTGTCGCGCGGGTGGGGCGGACCACGCTGGCATCGGCAGCCGGTTGCGCCTGCCTGCGGCCCCAGCGCCGACGGCCACTGCCGCTGCGTTCGGTGCGGAACAGCGCGAAGGTGGCGGCGAACAGCGCGGCAGCCACGCCCAACCACAGGGCGCGGTTGGCCAGCAGGTAACCGGCCAGCTCGGGAATCCCGTCGTTGCGTTCGGCAGTGGACCAGTAGCGGATGGTACGGCCGAGTGCGCGCATGCCCAGCGGTTCGCTCAGCACCGCGATCCACGTATTGTCGATGTCGCGCAGCAGGGCCGCGCTGGCGCCGTACAGGACCAGGTAGGCCACCAGGCCGATGTAGACCCACAGGATCGAGCGGGTCAGCGCTGCCAGCAGCGACAGCAGTGCGGTGGTGAACAACAGGTTCGGAATGACGATGACCGCGAACGTCCAGGCATAGCCCTGCCAGCTGATCGGGCCCATGCGCTCGGGATCGACCCATGGCATGAACGGCGCCAGCCACAGGCCGAACGCGATCAGGATGTAGACCAGCAGCCCGGCCGCCAGCGCGGCACCGATGCGCCCGGCCAGGTATTCGCGGCGCTTCACCGGGCTGGCGAAGATCAGTTCGGCAGTGCCGAGTTCGAAGTCACGCAACAGCGCGTTGCTGACGAACAGCGCGGTGACCAGCATGCCGAGCAGGGTGAAGATGCCCAGCATCTGCGCGATCACGGTGGGCGCGTTGCTGTGCACGTTGCCGGTGCCGCCACCGATCTGCACGGCGTCGCTGGACGCGGCGGCAAAGGCAAGCAGGGCGAACAGCCCGGCCAGCAGCCACAGCAGCGGGGAACGCAGCTGCTCGCGCAGTTCGAAGCGGAAGAAATTGAAGATCATGGCGTGCTCCGCTCAGGCTGCCGCGCGGGCACGGGCCTGCAGGCGCAGGCGCTGGAAGTACACATCCTCGAGGTCGGGAGCCACGGCCGCGAAGCCGTCGCCAGGGTCGTTGGCGCTGTGCACGTGGATCACCGGGCGACCACCGACCAGGCGGGTGGACAGCACCACGTAGCGTGCCTCGTGGTCGGCCAGTTCCGAAGGATCAACCTGCTTGCGCCAGACCTGGTGCTGCAGGGCGTCGATGGCATCGGCCGGGCGCCCGGTCAGCAGCACCTGGCCTTTGTTCATGATCGCCATCGTCGGGCACAGATCGGTCACGTCCTCGACGATGTGGGTGGACAGGATCACCGCCACGTTCTCGCCGATCGCCGCCAGCAGGTTGAGGAAGCGGTTGCGTTCTTCCGGGTCGAGGCCGGCGGTGGGTTCATCGACGATCACCAGCCGCGGGTCACCCAGCAGCGCCTGGGCAATGCCGAAGCGTTGGCGCATGCCGCCGGAGTAGGTGCCCAGCTTGCGCTTGCGCGCGTCCCACAGGTTAACCTGCTGCAGCAGCCCATCGACCACCTCGCGGCGCTGCGCGCGCTGGGTCAGGCCCTTGAGCACCGCGAAATGCTCCAGCAGGTCCAGCGCGCTGACTTTCGGATACACGCCGAAATCCTGCGGCAGGTAGCCCAGCCGGCGGCGCACCGCGTCCTTGTCGCGCAGCACGTCGATCGGCGCCTCGCCTGGAATGCTGAGCGTCGCCGTCCCGCTGTCGGCCTCCTGCAGGGTGGACAGCGTGCGCATCAGCGACGACTTGCCGGCGCCGTTGGGGCCGAGCAGGCCGAACATGCCGCGCGGGATGTCCAGGCTGACGTTGTTGAGGGCGTGCACGCCATTAGCGTACGTCTTCGACAGCGAATCGATCTTCAGCATGTGACGTACACCTTTCCATGGGCGATGTCTGCGCGTTATCCGCGCATCAGCGTCCGTGCGCATCCGCCGTTGGTCATGGGGGGGAGAATCCGGCCGTCGTGCGTTGGTAGGGGCGCCGGCCCTGCGGTGCCTACCCGCGCAGCGACGATTCCCGCACCACCAGCTTCACCGGGATGCTCTGGCTTTCCACCGGCTGCCGCCCGATCAGGGCCAACAGGCGTTCCACCAGCAGCTGCCCGGCCTGCTTGGTGTCCTGCTGCACGGTGGTCAGCGCCGGGGACACCGAAGCCGCCAGCGGGATGTCGTCAAAGCCGGTCACCGCCACGTCCTGCGGCACCCGCAGGCCGGCCTCGCGCAGGGCCCGCATCGCGCCGATGGCGATCAGGTCGCTGGCGGCGCAGATCGCATCGATCGGTCCACCGCGTGCCAGCAACGCCTGGCAGGCTTCCTGGCCCGACGCCTCGGTGGTGATCGCATCGTGCTGCAGTGCCGGTTCGGCGGCCAGGCCGTGATCCTGCAGGGCCGCGACATGGCCTCGGTAGCGCTCCTGGAATTCGGGGTAATGGCTGGAGGCATGGCCGAGGAAGGCGATGCGGCGGCAGCCCTGCTGTAACAGGTGGGTGGTGATGTCATGCCCGCCCTGGAAGTTGTCGCTGCCGATCGACACGCCGGGCTGGCCGGGCAGGGCGGCGCCCCAGCGCACGAAGTGCGTGCCCTGTTCAACCAGCCGCTGCAGGCGGTCGCGCGATTCGTGGTAGTCGCCGTAGCCGAGCAGGATGATGCCGTCGGCTTTGTTGCTGTCCTCGTAATCGGCCTGCCAGTCGGTGGACAGCTGCTGGAACGAGACCAGCAGGTCCTGCCCGTGCAGGGCGCAGGCGCGGGTGATCGAGCCGAGCATCGAATGGAAGAACGGGTTGATCAGCGAGTCGTCGTTGGTCGGGTCCTCGAAGAACAGCAGGGCCAGGGTGCCGGCATTGCGCAGGCGCAGGCTGGAGGCGTTCTTGTCGACCTTGTAGTTCAGCTCGCGGGCGATGCGCAGGATGCGCTCGCGAGTCTCGGCGTTGACCATCGGGCTGCCCCGCAGGGCCCGCGACACGGTCGGCTGGGAGACCCCGGCCAGGTGGGCGATGTCCAGGGAGGTGGCTTTGCCTTTGATCGTCATGGGAACGCGGAAGGGGGCGGGGGGAGGTGCCCGGGCATGATGCCATGGGCAGACGGCAATGCCCCTCCGGATGTCCGCCGAAGCGAGGGTAAGTCATTGCCGGACAAGGAAATCAGTTCAATCCTCCTGCGCGGCCGGGGTCTTCTGACCGGGCGGATGGCGGCGGCAATGCTAAGATGCATCGTTCTCGCATTCCCCCAAATTTCAACAGGGGCGGCCTCGCCTACTGCACCCCCGCCCGGGGCTGTGCTATCACTGGCGGTCTGCCCCTGGACAACGGACGAAGGTACCTATGGCGCGCGGCATCAACAAAGTCATCCTGGTCGGCAATCTCGGCAACGACCCGGACGTGAAGTACACCCAGGGCGGCATGGCGATCACCCGCATCAGCCTGGCCACCACCAGCGTCCGCAAGGACAAGGATGGCAACCAGCAGGAGCGCACCGAGTGGCACCGCGTGGTGTTCTTCGGCAAGCTCGGCGAGATCGCCGGCGAGTACCTGCGCAAGGGTAGCTCGGTCTACGTCGAAGGCAGCCTGCGCTACGACAAGTACACCGGCCAGGACGGCGTGGAGAAGTACTCCACCGACATCATTGCCGATGAAATGCAGATGCTGGGCGGCCGCGGTGAAGGCGGTGGCGGCGGCGGTGGTGGCAACTACGGCGGCGATCGTCCGCAGCGCCAGCAGGCTCCGCGCCAGGAGTATGGCGGCGGTGGCGGCCAGCGTGGTGGCCAGGGCGGTGGCTATGGCAACCAGGGCGGCAACCAGGGCGGCGGTTACGGCAACCAGGGTGGCAACCAGCGCCCGCAGCCGCAACAGGCGCCGCCGATGGACGACTTCGCTGACGACGATATTCCGTTCTGATCGAACGCTCGTTCGCAGCAGAAAGGAAAGCCCCGCTCATGCGGGGCTTTTCTTTTTGCGCGATGCCATCTGCGTTGTGCCTCGCACCATCAGTTTTTCGTGCACCGCGACTTGCAAACAGACAATTTCCTCCCCTATGGTGCAATCGATTGCATTGCTGTGAATCGTTGCGTTTGATACCGGTTGGGAGGCCGGAAGGTGGATGTCCATCCATTCGATCAGACCGGCTCCTTCGAGGGGGCTCACGCGGCGCGATGCGCTGCGCATCGCAGTTGCCGGCAGCATTGGCCTGGGGGCCGCGACAACCGCGGGCGCATTGCCCGCATTCGCCGCCACGGCGCCACTCAAGGGCAACCTGAAGCATTCCGTCGCACGCTGGACCTTCCCGCAGCTGTCCGTTGCCCAGCTCTGCACGACGGTGAAGGACATCGGCTTTGCCGCGATCGACCTGGTCGGCCCGGAAGACTGGCCCACGCTGAAGGCGAATGGCGTGTACAGCTCGATGTGCAACGGCGCGGAACTGGGCCTGACCAAGGGCTTTGCCGGCCGCGAGTTCCACGACCAGCTGGTGGAACGCTACACGCGGCACATCGATCTGGTCGCCGATGCCGGCTATCGAAACCTCATCTGCTTTTCCGGCAACCGCAACGGTATGGACCCCCAGGACGGCATGGCCAATGCCGAGGCCGGGCTCAAGCGCATCCTCGGACATGCCGAGAAGCGCGGCGTGGTGCTGGTGATGGAACTGCTCAACTCCAAGGTCGATCATCGCGACTACCTGTGCGACCACTCCGCGTGGGGTGTGGAGCTGTGCCAGCGGCTCGGCTCGGACAATTTCGGCCTGCTCTACGACATCTACCACATGCAGATCATGGAGGGCGACATCATCGCCACCATCGGCAAGCATCACGCCTGCTTCAAGCACTACCACACCGCAGGCGTGCCCGGCCGGAACGAGATCGGAGACCAGCAGGAGCTCCACTATCCAGCCATCTGTCGCGCGATCCGCGACACCGGTTTCAAAGGGTATCTGGCGCAGGAGTTCACGCCTGCAGCGCCCGATCCCGTTGCCTCATTGCGCGAGGCGATCCGCCTCTGCGACGTCTGAAACGATATCCACCCAGGTGAGAAACCCATGGCAGATAATCACTACGACGCCATTGTTGTTGGCTCGGGAATCAGTGGCGGTTGGGCGGCGAAGGAGCTGACCGGGAAGGGCCTGAAGGTCCTGATGCTGGAACGCGGGCGCAACATCGAGCACGTCAAGGACTACGTCAACGCGATGAAGGAGGCGTGGGATTTCCCGCACCGCAACCGGCCAACGCAGGCAATGAAGGCCGAGTTCCCGGTGCTGATGCGCGACTACGGCCTGGCCGAGAACCTGGAAGGGATGTGGGCCAACGAACAGGAATCGCCCTACATCGAGACCAAGCGCTTCGACTGGTTCCGTGGCTACCACGTCGGTGGTCGTTCCTTGATGTGGGGGCGGCAGAGCTATCGCTTCTCCGATCTGGATTTCGAGGCCAACCTCAAGGACGGCATCGCCACCGATTGGCCGATCCGCTACGCCGATATCGCGCCGTGGTACGACCATGTAGAGAAGTTCGCCGGCATCGCCGGCACGCGCGAAGGACTGGACGTGCTGCCGGACGGCGAGTTCCTGCCGCCGATTCCCTTGAACATCGTCGAGAAGGATGTGGCCGCGCGCATCAAGAAGGCCTTCGGCGGAACGCGGCACATGATCCACTCGCGCACTGCCAACATCACCCAGCCGATGCCCGAGCAGGGGCGCGTGAACTGCCAGTACCGCAACAAGTGCATCCTGGGCTGTCCCTTCGGTGCCTACTTCTCGACCCAGGCGGCGACGCTGCCAGCGGCGATGAAGACCGGGAACCTGACCTTGCGGCCGTTCTCGATCGTCAAGGAAGTGCTCTACGACAAGGACCGCAAGCGCGCGCGCGGCGTGGAGGTCATCGATGCCGAGACCGGGCAGACCTACCAGTACACGGCCAAGGTCATTTTCCTCAACGCGTCGTCGTTCAACTCGACGTGGCTGCTGATGAATTCGGCCACCGATGTCTGGGAAGGGGGGCTGGGCTCTTCGTCCGGCGAGTTGGGGCACAACGTAATGGACCATCATTTCGGGGCCGGCGCCTCGGGCCGGGTCGAGGGTTACGAAGACAAGTACTACTTCGGCCGCCGTCCCTGCGGCTTCTACATTCCGCGGTTCCGCAACGTCGCGGCCGACAAGCGCGGCTACCTGCGCGGGTTCGGCTACCAGGGCGGTGCCAGCCGCACCGGATGGTCGCGCGAGATCGCCGAGCTCAACATCGGTGCCGATCTGAAGGAGGCACTGACCGTGCCGGGTGACTGGCGCATCGGCATGACCGGGTTCGGTGAAATGCTGCCGCACCACGACAACACGATCCGCCTGGACCACGACCGCAAGGACAAATGGGGACTGCCGGTGCTGGCGATGGACGTGTCCATGCGCGCCAATGAACTGGCGATGCGCAAGGACATGGCCGCCGATGCCGCCGAGATGCTGGAGGCGGCCGGGGTCAAGGAGGTGAAGATGCACGACAACGACTATGCCCCGGGCAAGGGCATCCACGAGATGGGGACCGCACGCATGGGACGTGATCGGAAGAGCTCGGTATTGAATGCGCACAACCAGGTCTGGGATGCCCCCAACGTCTATGTGACCGATGGTGCCTGCATGACCTCCAGCGCCTGCGTGAATCCCTCGCTGACCTATATGGCGCTGACCGCGCGCGCGGCCGACCATGCGGTACGCGAACTGAAAGCGGGGAACCTCTGATGGATCGCCGCGAACTGTTGAAGATGATCGTTGCCGCCACCGGTGCGGCCATGGTTGGCCTGCCTGCGCTGGTGCATGGCAAGGTGCCGGCTGCCGGGGCGATGCCCGCGTTCTCCGATGCCGACATCGGCATGCTGGACGAGATCGCCGAAACCATCCTGCCGCGGACAAGGACGCCCGGGGCCAAGGACGCGGGTGCCGGTGCGTTCATGGCGACGTTCGTCAGCGACTGCTACACCGCCCGGCAGCAGGCGACGTTCCGCGCCGGCCTGGCCGACATCGACACGCGCGCCGGTGGCCGTTTCGTATCGCTCACGCCGGAAGCCCGCACCAGGTTGCTGCGAACGCTGGACGTCGAAGCCAAGGCACGCAATGCCGACGTGACCGAGACCGGCACTCCCGAGGAAGGCGAGGCCATGCCGCATTACTTCACGATGATCAAGCAGCTGGCCATCTTCGGCTTCTTCACTTCAAAGGTCGGGGCGACCGGTGTGCTGCAGTACGTCGCCGTGCCGGGCCGCTACGACGGTGACCTGGCCTATGTCCCCGGTACGCCCGCGTGGGGGACCAGCTGATGGACACCACCCTGATGATCCGCCCTGGGTTGATCACGGCCGGCCTGCTGGCCGCTGCATCTGCATTCGCTCAGGACGGCGCCGACGCTGCGCGTGACCCGAAGAAGACCGAAGTGTGGACGCCCGTGCCCGCAGTCGTGGCCACGCCGCCAGGCAAGGCCCCCTCCGATGCCATCGTGCTGTTCGATGGCAAGGATGTCTCGGCGTGGGAGGCAGAGCAGGGCGGGCGCGTGCCCTGGACGGTTGCCGATGGCGCCATGACCGTCGTTCCGGGCAGCAAGGGCATCCGCACCCGGCAACGCTTCTGCGATGTCCAGCTGCATGTCGAATGGCGTACCCCCACCGAGACGAAGGGCTTCGACGGCCAGAACCGGGGCAACAGCGGCATCTTCCTGCAGGAACTGTATGAGCTGCAGGTGCTCGACAGTTACAACAACCCGACGTATGCCAACGGCCAGGCGGGTTCGATCTACAAGCAGGCCATGCCACGGGTGAACGCCTCGCGCGCACCGGGCCAGTGGCAGGTCTACGACATCATCTGGAAGGCACCGCGCTTCTCGCAGGGCGGCGGCCTGACGTCGCCCGCGCGCATCACCGTGCTGCACAACGGCGTACTCGTGCAGGACGACACCGTGCTGGCAGGCAGGACCGAGTACATCGGTGCGCCTTCGTACGCACCCCATGCGTGCGCGCCGCTCTATCTGCAGGAGCATGACTCCAGGGTCAGCTACCGCAACATCTGGGTGCGCGAACTGTAGCGGCACGCGGCCGGCGTGGTCGCCGGCCGCCTACTTCGCCAGATAGCTGGCGAGGTCGTCGATCTCCTGCTGCGACAGCTGGGCAAAGGGCGGCATCAATCCTCCGCCCTTCCTGATCTTGTCCTTGACCTGGGCGGGCTGAAGCCGCTTGCCGACGTCGGTAAGCGCTGGGAAGGTCGGCGGTACGCCGGCGCGTTCAGCACCGTGGCAGGCAGTGCAGTGCTGGGCATAGAGTTTCGCGCCGGCGGCAGGATCGTCCTTGGCCCGGGCTGCCGTTGAAGTACTCATGCCGCCCAGGGCCAGGGCCAGGGCCAGGATCATCTTCATGTGGGGCTCCTTGATGCGTCAGCGCCGTGCACGGGTGGGCACGTTGGCGGGCAGGTGTTCACGCAGGTAGTCCGCGCCGGTCTGGATGACCTTGGCCGGGTCGCGTGGCTGGTCGTGTTCGACGATGTACCACTGCACCTTGGCCGCCGCAGCGGCGGGCAGGATCGCGTTCCAGTCCAGCACGCCCTGGCCCACCGCGGCGAATCCGCCTTCATCCTGGGCCTGGCCCTTCGGCGCATTGTCCTTGGCGTGCACCGCAAACACGCGGCCACGGAATTTTCCCAGCATCACCGCCGGGTCCAGGCCCGCGCGTGCAACCCAGGCCAGGTCCAGCTCGGTCTGCAGGTCGGGCCCGGCCGCTGCGAACAGCAGCTCCAGCCCGGTCTGACCGTCGAAGTCGGCCAGCTCGAAATCGTGGTTGTGATAGGCCAGGCGCATGCCCTTGCCGCGCACCTGCTTGGCGATGCGGCCCAGCTCCTTGCCCAATGCGGTCCAACCCGCGGCATCGGTTGGGCGGTCCTTCTGGTCCAGGTAAGGCACCACCAGCGTGCTGTTGCCGATCGATCGGTTGAACGTCACCACACCATCCAGGTTGCCCAGCAGCTCGGCCAGTGGCACGTGCGACGAAACCGCCTTGATCGAATACCGGTCCAGCAGCTGCTTGAGTTCGGTGGCGCTGGTGTTCTGCGTACCGACCGTTTCCACCGCACGGACGCCCGCGTCGTGGACAATCTTCAACTGCTGATCGAGCGAGCCTGCATTGCGCAGGGTGTACATCTGCACCGCGATCGGCTTCTGCGTGGTGGCGGCTTCGCTTGCGAAGGCGGGCAGGGCAGCGAGCAGCAGGATGAGACTTGCACTTCTACGGAAAAGAGCTTTCATCAACAGATCCTCCCGGAATTCAACCGATGGTGGTCCAGGCACGTGACCTGGCTGATGCAATGACGCGATCGACGATCCGTGCCGAGCGCAGGCCGTCTTCGAAGGTGGGCAGGCCCTGCGGCCGCTCGCCTTCAATGGCGCGATAGGTGTCGGCGACAAACGCCTCGAAACACTGGGCGTAGCCCTGTGCATGCCCGGCCGGCAGCACGGAAAGGCGGCGTTGTTCGACGCTGCCGGCACCGGGGCCGCGCATGAAGGTTTCCTCGCGCTGATCGGGCAGGCCGATCCAGAGTCGTTCGGCATCCTCCTGGTTGAAGGCCACGCTGGCCTTGGCGCCATCGATCTCGAACCAGAGGCGGTTGTGGCGTCCGGCCGAGACCTGGCTGACCGTCAATGACGCCAGCGTGCCGGCGCCGGTCCTGAACATCGCTGCGGCCACGTCTTCGCTGGTGACAGCCTGCATCGCGCTGGCGGCCGTTGGCGTGCTGAAGCTCTGCCCGCTGACGGCGCCACGCTCGGCGATCACCGTGGAGAACGCCGCGTTCACTTCGGCGAAGCCCTCGCCACTGACCCATTCGACCAGGTCGCACCAGTGCGAACCGATGTCGGCGAACACGCGCGACGTGCCTCCCAGCGCGGGGTCCACGCGCCAGTTGTTGCTGGCCGGGTCCAGCAGCCAGTCCTGCAGGTAGCTGCCGTGGATCAGGTGCAACGGCCCCAGATCGCCCTGGGCGATGCGTGCGCGTGCCTCGCGCACCACTGGGTGGTAGCGGTAGACGAAGGGCACCGTGGCAACCAATCCGGTCGATGCGGCCAGCGCCGCCAACGCCTGTGCATCATCCAGCGTCGTCGCCAGCGGTTTCTCGCAGATCACGTGCTTGCCGGCTTCCAGCGCAGCCTGCGCCATGGCGCGGTGCAGATGGTTGGGCGTGCACACGTGCACGACCTGTACCTGCGGATCGGCGATCACCTCCTCGATATCGCGGTAGGCGCGTGGGACATTCCAGGACTGCGCGGCCTCATGCGCGCGCTGCGGTGACGAGGCGGCTACGCCGCGCACGTCGGCACCGGCCAGCAGTGCCGCACGACGATGCACTGCACCGATCATGCCGGCGCCGACGATGGCGATTCCAAGCTTGGGCATCGACGGGGATCCTCAGGGTGTGGAGGGCGCGGCCGTGACCGCCGGCCGGTCGCGGAACAGCAGCAGGAAGGCGATCAACACCACCAGTGCAACGCCGGCCGGGAACAGCCAGATCTGCTGCCAGTCGGGGCCGGCCTCGGTGGTGAAGTGCTCCACCACCGCGCCGGACAGGAAGGTGCCGATCAGCATTCCGACGCCGTAGGTAGCCAGGGTGATGAAGCCCTGCGCGCTGCTGCGCGCGGCGGGGCCGGCATGCGCATCGGTGTAGATCTGGCCGGTGACGAAGAAGAAGTCGTAGCAGATGCCATGCAGCACGATGCCGATCACCAGCAGCGAGAAGCCGCTGCCCGCATCGCCGAAGGCGAACATGGCGTAGCGCACCACCCAGACGGCCATGCCGACCGCCAGCATGGTCTTCACTCCCAGCCGCACGAACAGGAACGGCATGGCCAGCATGAGCAGCACTTCGGAGACCTGGCCCAGCGACTGCAGGCCTGCTGCGCCGCGCACGCCCAGGTCGTTGAGATACGGATTGGTGAAGTTGTAGTAGAACGACAGCGGGATGCAGATGGCGATGGACGCCAGGAAAAACACCAGATAGGCACGCGATTTCAGCAGACGCAACGAATCCAGCCCCAGGATCTGCCCCAGCCCGGCATCGCGCTGCTGTGCCAGTGGCGGCGTGTGCGGCAGGGTGAATGCATACAGGCCCAGCACCAGCGATGCCAGCGCGGCCATGCGGAAGGTGAGTTCAAGCCGATGGGCCTGTTCCCAGCCCAGCCAGCCGATCAGCACACCGGCGACGATCCAGCCGATGCTACCGGCCACGCGTACCAGCGGGAACTGTTTCTCGGGCGACTGCATGTGCCGCATCGCCACGCTGTTGGCCAGTGCCAATGTCGGCATGAACAGCAGCATGTAGCCCATCACGCAGGCGGAGAACATGCTGAAGCTGGATGCCGTGGACGCCAGCCACATCAGCACCGCGCCCGCCAGGTGCAGCACCGCAAGGATGCGCTGCGCCGCGAAGTAGCGGTCTGCGATCAGGCCGACCAGGAACGGCGCCACGATGGCGCCGATGGACTGGCTGAGGAAGGCAGTGGCCACCTGGCTGGCGCTGGCCTGCAGCGGGCCCTGCACCAGGTAGGTTCCGAGGGTGACGAACCACGCCCCCCAGATGAAGAACTGCAGAAACATCATCGCGCCCAGGCGCGACATGGCGTGCGTCATGGCTTGCCCTCCCGGGGCGGTCTTGGCTCAGATTCCCAGCATGCGGTGCAGTGATGCGGCGTCCGTGCCACTGTCGGCAAAGTCGTCGAAGGCGTGTTCGGTCACGCGGATGATGTGGTCGCGGATGAAGGCGGCACCCTCGCGTGCGCCGTCCTCGGGGTGCTTCAGGCAGCATTCCCATTCCAGTACCGCCCAGCCGGGGAAGTCGTACTGGGCGAACTTCGAGAAGATCGCCTTGAAGTCGATCTGGCCATCACCGAGCGAACGGAAGCGGCCCGGACGCTCGATCCAGTCCTGGTAGCCGCCATACACGCCGCTGCTTGCGCTGGGGCGATACTCCGCGTCCTTGACGTGGAAGATGCCGATGCGCGCGTGGTAGCGGTCGATGAAACCCAGGTAGTCCATCTGCTGCAGCAGCAGGTGGCTGGGGTCGTACAGGATCTTGGCGCGGGGGTGATGATCCACCACATCGAGGAAGCGTTCGAAGGTCGCGCCATCGTGCAGGTCCTCGCCCGGGTGGATCTCGAAGCAGAGATCCACGCCGCAGGCATCGAAGGCATCGAGGATCGGGCGCCAGCGGCGGCCGAGTTCGGCGAAGGCTTCTTCCACCAGTCCCGGTGGGCGCTGCGGCCAGGGATAGAAATAGGGCCAGGCCAATGCGCCGGAGAACGTGGCATGCGCGGTCAGCCCCAGCCGCTGGCTGGCTTTGGCGGCCAACAGAAGCTGCTCCACCGCCCAGGCCTGGCGGGCCGCAGGATCGCCACGTTTGTCCGCGGGTGCGAATCCGTCGAACAAGCTGTCGTAGGCCGGATGGACCGCGACCAGCTGCCCCTGCAGATGGGTGGACAGCTCGGTGATCTGCACGCCATGACCGGCCAGCATGCCGGCGAGGTCGTCGCAGTACGCCTGGCTGCGCGCGGCCTCGGCCAGATCGAACAGGTGGGGCGCCGTGGTGGGGACTTGTACGCCAGAATAGCCCAGACCCGCGGCCCATCCGGCCAGCGTGTCCAGCCGATCAAAAGGAGCCGCGTCGCCGATGAACTGCGCCAGGAACAGCGCTGGACCCTTGAGCGTCTTCAACGTGATTCGCCCTCGATGCAATCGATTGCATTATCCTAGCAGGGGCTTACGCAGGACCTGTTGTGCAGTGCACAGCGGGCGGGAGAACTAACGCCATGGCCACCATCTACGACATCGCAAAGCACGTCGGCGTCTCCGCCGGCACCGTGTCGCGTGCACTTTCGCGGCCGGACAAAGTGCTGCCGGCCACGCGCACGCGCATCGAGCAGGCCGCCGCGGCGTTGGGCTACGTGCCCAACACGGTCGCCCGCACGCTCAAGACCCAGCGCAGCGGCAAGATCCTGGTCACGGTGCCGGATATCGCCAACCCGTTCTTCGCGCAGATCCTGCAGGGCGCGGAAGACGCTGCGCAGGCTGTCGGCTATGCGGTACTGCTGGGCGATACGCAGGACCAACCCGACCGCGAGGAGCGCTACGCGCAGATGCTCCGGCGCAACGAGGCCGACGGCATGATCGTGCTTGGCCATCGCCTGCCACCGACGGCGCGCGAGATTGTCCAGCAGAGGGGGGCTGCCGCGCCGGTGGTCAACGGCTGCGAGTTCGATCCCGCGCTGGGCCTGCCCAGTGTGCACATCGACAATGCCGCCGCCGCACGCGCCGTCATGGAGCACTTGTACGCACTGGGCCATGAACGGATCGCCGTGGTCGGTGGGCCGCCGGACAATCCCCTGCACCAGCAGCGCCTGGAAGGGGTGCGGGCGGCCGGCAAGGCGCGCGGCCGCCTGCGCCAGCTGAGCATCGTGCCCGGGGATTTTTCAGTGGAATCCGGCCATGCAGCTGCCATGGCGCTGCTGGACGGCACGTCCGCACCAACGGCGATCTTCTGCTTCAGCGACCAGATGGCGCTGGGCACCCTGGCGGCCTGCCGGGAGCTGGGCATCCGCGTGCCGGAAGACCTGTCCATCGTCGGCTTTGATGATCTGGCGTCTTCCCGCTACCTCACGCCGCCATTGACGACCATCCGGCAGCCGATGCGGGAAATCGGCGCGCGCGCGGTCAACCTGCTGCTCGCCATCATCGAACAGGTGGATGTTCCGCTTCAACAGACGCTGGATTTCAGCCTGATGGTGCGGGGATCGACGGCTGCGTCCCGACGCAGGTGACCACGGGGTGGGGCCGCGGGAGCGTGGCAGCCGGCCCGCGCGATATCGTGCAACCTTGATCCCGAATTGACGCAAAGCTGTCAGACTCATCGCAGGCAGCCCGGCAAGGGCCGTAGCAGCAGGTGCGATCGCGCAAGGGGGGGCGGCAATGCCATTCTTCACCGATTCGGCGGAAGGCGCGGTCGAAGGCATTGGCGCGGCACGTCGCATCGGCTGGATGCGTTTCGTCGGCAATGGACTGGGAGCGATCCCCATTGCCTCGATCATGCTTGAACGCCAGGATGGCGGGCTGGCGTGGGTCCTGCTGCTGCTCAACGCGCTGGCGTGGCCGGCACTGGCATTGCTGCTGACCCAGCGCTCCCGCCAGCCGGCGGTCGTCCAGTTCCGTTGCATGGTGGCCGACTCCTTCTTCGGCGGTGGCTGGATCGCCTTCATGGCGTTGAGCGCGGTGCCCAGCGCACTGTTCGCCGCGCTGCTGGTGGCCGACAAGATCGCCGCCGGTGGCGTGCGCCTGGCGATGCGCGCCACGCTGGCCCTGCTGCTGGGCTTCGCACTCACCTGGTGGTTGCTCGGCTTCCCTTACCAGCCGGTCACCTCGCAGCGCACGATCGTGCTGAGTGTCCCGTTCCTGTTCGTGTATGGCATCGGCCTCAGCATTCTCAGCTGGCAGCTGGCGCGCCGGGTCAAATCGCAGAACCGTCAGCTGCAGCGGCTCAGCCGGATGGACCCGCTGGTCGAGCTGGCCAACCGTGGCTTCCTGATCCTGCGTGCGCAGCAGGCGCTGGACAAGGCACAAGGGCAGGGCAGCTTTGCCTGCCTGCTGATGCTCGATGTGGATGATTTCAAGCGCATCAATGACTCGCATGGCCACCGCGCCGGTGATGAGGTGCTGCGGCATATCGCGGCGACATTGCGCACCTTTGCCCGGCCCGGTGATACGCCCGCGCGGCTGGGGGGCGATGAATTCGTGGTGCTGCTGCGCGACTGCGCGCCCGTCGATGCGATGCGCTTGGCCGAGCGGGTGCGCCTGCACCTGCTGGAGGCCGCGCGGCAGGCCACGCCGGGCGTGGAGTTCAGCGTGAGTATCGGCATTGCCGCGACGCCGCGTGGCGGTAGTGTCGAGGACTGGTTGGCACTGGCCGACCGCGCGCTCTACCACGCCAAGCGGCAGGGCAAGAACACAGCCAGCTACGGTGAGTGAGTGCGGCACGGCTGCCGCCGAACGAGGCCGAAACGCCCGTTCATCCTGCACGCGGAATCGGCACGCCAATCCTCTACCATGGGCCACCCCGCCCGGACGCGCCGCCCATGCAAGACGCCCTCGTTGCCCAGCCCAAGCCCCCCGTTGCGAGGATCGCGGCCTGGCTGATGATGCTGTTGGGCATGTGGCTGGCGCTGAAGCTCGGGCTGGTGGTGACGCTGCTGTCGGGCCTGCTGGTGTTCCAGCTGACCCATGTGCTGGCGTCCACCGTGGAAGGCAGGCTGCCGCCGGGACGGGCGCGGGCGATCGCGGTGATCGTGCTGTCGGCGATCATCATCAGCGCGCTGGTGCTGGCCGGGATCGGTGTGGCGTCGTTCTTCCGCAACGAGACCGGTGGGCCGGACGCGCTGCTGGCACGGCTGATGGATATCCTCAATTCGTCGCGCCACCAGGTACCGGCGCTGCTGCAGCCGTATATCCCCGAGGACATGCCGGCGCTGCGTGCGGCGCTGAATGACTGGGCCGCCGAGCACCAGCGCCAGCTGGGCGTGGCCGGTACCTCGGTGGTGCAGGTGGGTGTACGCGTACTGATCGGCATGGTGCTGGGCGCGATGATCGCGCTGTATGACGAACTGCCGCTGCCGACGATGGGGCCGCTGGCGCAGGAGCTGATCGGGCGCACCAGCCGCCTGGCCACCGCGTTCCGCCAGGTGGTGTTCGCGCAGGTGAAGATCTCCCTGCTCAACACCCTTTTCACCGCCATCTTCCTGCTGGGCGTGCTGCCGTTGTTCGGCGTGCACCTGCCCCTTTCCAAGACGCTGGTGCTGATCACCTTCATCGCCGGCCTGCTGCCGGTGGTGGGCAACATCATCTCCAACACGATCATCAGCATCGTCGCGTTGTCGGTCTCGTTCTATGTGGCCGTGGCCGCGCTGTTGTACCTGATCGTGATCCACAAGCTGGAGTACTTCCTCAATGCGCGCATCGTCGGTGGCGAGATCCAGGCGCGTGCCTGGGAGCTGCTGCTGGCCATGCTGGTGATGGAGGCGGCCTTCGGCCTGCCGGGCCTGGTCGCCGCGCCGGTGTTCTATGCCTACGTGAAGCGCGAACTGGTCGACCAGCGCTGGATCTGACGCGGCTGGGCATGACGTATTTGTCCCGGTTCGAATGTCCGCGCGGCCTTGTCGGTGCGTTCGCGGTCGGCAGGGTTTACCCACCGCCACGGTTGGCCCGCGAGTGGCTTGGCGCCTGTGTAGCCGGCCGTTACAGTGTTCGGCACTACAGGGGAAATGTGCATGGCCCGCAAGGCGTCGCCCATCGGATTGCGGACCTGGGTCTGGATCCTGGCTGGGCTGTTCGTAGTCTGTACGCTGCCGCTGATGGCCATCGCACTGGTGCAGGGCACGCTGCGCTTCACGGCCGCCGAGGACAACCTGGCCAGCCTGCGCCAGCTGCGGCAGACCTTCGACCTGGCCAACCTGGTGTCGGCCGAACGCGGCCCCGCCAACAGCCTGCTGGGGGCCGACCCGGCCGATGCGGCCGAGCAGGCACCGCTGGCCGCGCAGCTGGCGGCCGCGCGCAAGCGGGTCGACGCTGCCCTGCTGCAGCTGGACACCGTGTTCAAGGCTGATCCGGGAGTGGTCGACGAGCATGGGCTGCTGGCCGACGCGCAACGTCGCCTGCAATCGGCGCGGGCTGCGGTTGACCGGGTCGTGGCGCAACCCCATGACGCACGCCGCGTGGAGGAGGTGGAGCGTGCGATCAGTGGCATGTTCGCCGTGGTCGATCGCCTGCACCTGCTGACCTCGGCACAGATCAACGTGCTGGTCAGCGCCGACCGTGAAGCAGCGATTCCGGCGATGCAGGGCCAGGTGCTGATCGATCTTCGCGAGCATGGTGGCCGCCTGGCCTCGAATGTGATGGCGCCGGTGGCGGTGCCAGGGGCATGGCGGGAGGAACAGGTACGCGCTGCACTGCAGACCGAGGGTCGCCTGTTGGAGCTGTGGCGGTTGGCGGGCAGCCACGAGTCGGTGTTCCGCACTGACCCGGAATTGTCATGGCACTGGGACATGGCGCGTCGGCAGTTCTTCGGCGAATCGCTGCCGATGATCGAGCAGTTGATCGAAGATGGCCGCCGAGGCCTGCCGCCGCCATGGACCGCCGCCGAATTCACCACGCGCTACGTGCCGACCCTGCAGTCGCTTGAGGCGCTGCGTGATGGCTACCTGAGCGTGTCCATCGCCCGCTTTGAACGCACCCGCAATCGCGAGGCCATGCGCCTGGCCGTGCTGGTGGCGACCGCGCTGGGCACACTGGTGGTGCTGGGCGTGGCATTGCGCATTGCCCACCGGCAGATCCTGCAGCCGTTGCTGCAGGCGCAGGCGCAGGTGATCCAGCTTGCCTCGGATGCACCCGGTCCGGAGCAGCATATCACCCACCCGCTGGCCGAGATGCAGCGCTTGTTCGACGCCATCGAAGTACTGCGTGAGAAATCGCGCGAGCGCTCGGCACTGACCAGCGAGCTGCGCCAGCTCGCTGGCACCGACGAGCTGACCGGATTGTTGAACCGGCGCGCGCTGGATGAGGTGGTGCAGCAGAGACACGCGGGGGGCGATGCAAGCGCCGTGGTGATCCTGCTGGACGTGGATCGCTTCAAGGCGATCAACGATGGCCATGGCCATGATGCCGGCGACGAAGTGCTGGTGCGGGTGGCGCAGTTGTTGCGGCATCAGCTGCGCCGCAGCGACAGCATCGCCCGTTATGGCGGCGAGGAATTCCTGGTGCTGCTGGCCGACGGTGATCTGGCCGGTGGCCGCCAGCTGGCCGAGTCATTGCGATTGGCCCTGCAGCAGATGGACATCGCGCTGGCCGGCGGCACCGTGCTGCGGGTGACCGCCAGTTTCGGCGTGGCCGAGGGCGGCACCGACGCGCTGGGCTGGCGCACCCTGCTACGAGCCGCCGATGCGGCCATGTATCGGGCCAAGGCGCAGGGGCGTGATCGGGTACGGGTGGCGGGTGGCGGTCGCATCACGCGTTGAGGGCATGCGTCAGCCGATGCGTGCATGCACCCGCCGCAGCGTCCGCGCGATCATCCGGCGCGCGATCGGACGTGGTACCGATAAGCCACGCCAGCGCAGCGCACCCACCCGGAAGGTGGCGGTGGCGGTGGCCAGTACGTTGCCTGCCGGGTCAGTCAGCCAGCCACGCGTGAAGGCGATGCTCCCCTTGCTGTGCTCGACTTCGCCCCAACCGATGATGCGCCCTGGTCGTGCCGGACTGACGAAACTGGTCTTGGATTCCACCGTGACCGCGATGCGGTTGGCGGGCAGTGTGGCGTAGATCGCCGGCCCCATGCAGTCATCCAGCATCGCCGACAGGAAGCCTCCCTGCACGTTGCCCATCGGGTTGGTCAGCATCGGCCCGGCGTCGAACTCGACATGGATGCGGCGCAGTGCGTCGTCGTATTCGACGAATCGCCAGCCGAGCAGGGTGCCCGCCTGGGAGGGCGGCAGATCACCGCTGACCACGCTGTAGAAGATCGATTCGGGATTCATGGGAGCCTCGATGGAGGGATAGGAGGGAGCACGCATCAGGACAGTGCCAACAGGGCCAGCACGAATCCGATGACCGACAGCAGCACCACCGCGGCGCCGGCGGGCACCGGTGTACTCGCACCGGTGCGTCGCCGCACGCCGGAAGCGACCAGTACCGGCGGCACGGTGGCGACCAGGCAGAACAGCTGGAAGGCCAGCAGTTGCGGCAGCGCGAAGTGTCCGCCGAAGAAGATCAGCCAGGCCAGCATCACGCCGGCGCCGGCCAGTGCGATCCAACCGGCGCCGACCACGCGGATGAGTGCCATCAGCAGCAACTGCATGCGCGGTTCGACCTCCTTCCATGGCAGGCCCACGGCCTGGCCGTGGTAGGGCATGAAGTCGGAGCGTTTCAGGTAGGCCGCAGCAAACAGCGAGACAATGAAGAACGCCAACAGGTAGCAGCCGAACGCGAGCCAGGCGAACAGGTCCATGTGGGGGCCATGCGGTTGCGGAGGGGAGCCTCGGTGATGCCGGCGGCCATGCCGGATGCATCGCGAGGTTGCGCGATTCTCGGGCAATGCCCTGTTAGAGGCGTGTCGCGGCGTGGAGGACCGTTCCTCCATCCGCCTTTAACGCGGGTGTGGTGGTGAGGAATGCGTCACACACGTGCCATGCGCCCTATCGCGTTTTCTGTGAAGAGGTCGCAACTGCCCATCCACGCTTCGGTCACCGCCCTGCGCAGACGCTGGGATTCCATCCGACGAGGGACGACGACATGACCCAGCTCACCCTGCCTGAACTGTCCAGGAAAATGGCCGGCATCGATTTCACGATGCTGCAGACCCACGCCGGCGGAGAGATTGCCGGTCGTCCGATGAGCAACAACGGCGACGTGGACTATGACGGTGACAGCTGGTTTTTCACCACCGAAGACACCGACATGGTGCGCGAGATTGAAGCTGACCCCGCCGTCGCGTTGGGTTTTTCCGGCAGCAAGTCGCTGCTGGGCAAGCCACCGTTGTTCGTGCACGTGCAGGGAAGGGCAGCGCTGGTGCGCGACCGGGCCACGATGAGCCAGCACTGGGTGAAGGACCTGGAGCGATGGTTCGAACAGGGCGTGGATACACCGGGACTGGTGCTGATTCACGTGCGCGCCAGCCGCATCCACTACTGGGATGGCGAGGACGAGGGCGAAATCGTTATCTGAGCGGAACCGTGCAGGGCCCGGCGCATCGTGTTCCAGGGTCAGCAGTTCGCAGGGTGTGCTGCCGGATCCCCAACATTGGCCAGCTCCGGTGCCAAGGCGTGTTCCACCGCACGCCGCAGCAGTGCCGGCGCGACATAGTGCCGGTGCCCGGCGTCGATCAGTGCCATGTACATGCCGCCGAACGCATTGAAGGTCTGCACGCGGAAGGTCTGCACGCGAGAGCCCAGGCTGATCTCGACATGTCCATCGCTACGCCGCTGCACGCGCACGCTGCTGCGGAAACGCAGGTGCCGATCGTCGGCGCCGAGCAGGACTTCGGCGTCGTTGTCCTGCGTATCGATGTGCGAATCCAGCACCGGAAATCGACCAGCGAACAACCGGCTGTGATCGGTCGACAGCAGTGACGACACCGGGCATCCCAGCGGCGACGTGCGCAACCGCAACGGCGCCACCAGTCGGTTTCGCAGCGCCATCAGATGGCCTACGCCACTGGGCGGATTGCGCAGGAAGCCGTCCAGTACATCGGCCAGCAGTGCCGACGCGGAGCGGTGGACCACCTGCGAGGGTTCCAGGCACAGGGTGGTCAGGTCCTGGTAGTGGCTGTGCGGCAGCGCTGTGGGCAGCAGGCCTTCGGTGGCGGCGGGCCGCGAACGGATGGGATAGGCCGGTGTGGCACGTTCGACGAACCCGTGCAGCGGCCGCATGGGGATGCGGCGCAGCGGGCCGAGCAGGGCACGGGTACGCGCGCAGAGGTGTGCGCACAGGCTGGGAGGCGCCGCCTGCAGCGACAGTTGCAACAGCGGTGCCGCCGCAAGCGAAGTGCCCGAAGGCCAGTGCGATTCCGGAAGCACCTCGGTCAGGCTGGGGATATCGGCGGCATTGCGTTGCACCTGTGCACGCGCCTGCTCGCTCATCGCGCCGGCCAGTTCATTGCTGTGGCAGGACAACGCGAACAGCGCGGGATGTGCAGGATGGTTCGACGCGAACTGGTGCCAGGTGCCGCCGCCGAAGCGCACGGTAAACAGGCAGTCCGGTGGGATGCGGATGCGCCGAAGCGTGCGCGCGAAGGCACCGGGATCTGCTGCCAGCTGCGTGTCGGAGGCGGTGGCGAAACGCAGCTCGGCTCCCGCGCTGCCGGCGATGGCGGTGAACATGCGCGGGCCTGCATGGCGATGAAACGGGTGGCCACCGGCACCGACGGTGAAGCTGTACAGCGAGGAGGCATCCCCGTTCTGCAGGTGCATTCCACCCAGTCGCGCCGAAGGTTCATCCAACGCATCGATGAACGCCGGGTGGTGGCGCTGACGCTGGCCGGCGTCACTCACCAGCGCGTCACCGGCACCGATGCCGAGCTGCGCGATCAGGGTGACTTCGGTCGGACTGCCGCCGTCCTGTGCCGGAAGCTGCACTGCTGGAAACGAACGGCGATCGCGGGTCGAACCAGGCATCGTCATGCTCCTTGGCGGGGCGGATCAGCGGGCGGGGGCCTTGCGACGGGCGCGGGCTTCACGCTTGAGCGGGCCGCCGACCGGGCAGACTTCGGCCGCCCACGAGAACAACGTGTTGGCCAAACGGTCGGGTACCTGCCTGAAGTACACGAACTGGCCGCGTTTCTCGCGTTCGATCAGTCCGGCTTCCTTTAGGATGCGCAGGTGGCTGGACAACGCCGGCTTGCTGAAGTCGAAGCGCTCGGCCAGCTCGCCCGCGCTGAGTTCGCCGGCACTGAGATAGGCCAGGATCTGCCGGCGGGCGGTGGAGGCAAGGGCTTCGAAGATGCGGTCCATGGCGAGCTAATTAACTAATTCGTTAACTGATACTCCTCCCGCCGGTGGCGGCTGTCAAGCCATGACCCATTGCGCGGCACGCCCGGGCTTTGCCATCCTCCCTGCTGTTTTCCGTAGCGTGGAATCCCGATGCGTCCTGCGTTCTGGCTGGCTTTGGCCCTGCTGCCCACCCTGGCGGCGGCGCAACCCGCGCGCACGCCCAAGGCCAAGGCTCCGGCGCAGGATCCCTTCAGCGAGTTGTTCGATACCGCCTGCATGCAGCACATCGGGGCCCCGGCGCGGTTGCAGTCGCTGATGGAATCGAATGGGCTGTCGCCGCTGCAGCCCGCCGAAGCCGCCACGCTGTTGCAGGGGCAATCGGGTGTGGCCTGGATGGTGCCCCTGGCCAGTGGCCGTTATGCGGTGAGCTGGGCTGACGATGGCACGTGCACGGTCTACGCCGAGAAGGCCGACGCGGCGGTCGTGCAGAAGGGATTCGCCCGGTTGGTGCAGGCCGCGCCGATGCCGTTGCAGGTGCGCTCGCTGCCGGGACGTGGGCCGCTGTCGGCCGATCAGGTGGCCATCCAGTACGGCTGGGCCACCCCGGGGCAGGGCAAGCTGCAGGTGCGCTTCCGCCTGGTCACGCGGCAGGCCGCCGATGCCGGCGTGCAGGCGATGGCCTCTGCGACGCCGGGTGAGGCAATGCTGGAGCGGGGCGCGCCCGGGCCCTGACAGGAGCCACGCCTGCGGTTCAGCCTTTCACGCAGCGTGTGATATATCGTTTATCGATAAATCCATCCCGGGGGCGGCGCGTCCACCCCAACACCGGAGGCCGCTTGACCGCTCGTCCCGCCCGCGCCAGACCCGCGCGAGGCCTGTTTGCCCTGGCCCAGGCCGCCGTACAGGCCGTCCGGGCGATGTGCTGGCTGGGCATCCTGGCCGCACTGCTGGCGGTGCCGCTGGTCGCCCACGACCGCCGCTGGCTGCTCGACAGCGTGCATGACGCCGAGGCCGCTGCCGCGCACGGCAATGATCTGTTCCTGCACTTCTGCCTGGGCCTGGGCGCGATCATCGCGCTGCTGGTGCTGTGCCTGCTGTTCCTGCGCCATCTGCTGAGGCTGCTGAAGTCGGCGGCGCGCGAGCGGCCGTTCACCCACGCCAATGCACGGCGCCTGCAGCGCATGGCCTGGCTGATGCTGGCAATGGAACTGCTGTCGATCCTGATCGGTGCCTATTCGGCCTGGATGGGCCCGGATTTCACCTGGATGGAGGTCGGCGGTGGCATGTCGATCACTGGCCTGGTGGCCGTGCTGATGCTGTTCGTGTTGGCGCGCGTCTTCGCCGTGGGCGCAGCGATGCGCGACGACCTCGACGGTGTCATCTGATGGCGATCGTCATCACCCTGGACCGCATGCTGCAGGAACGCGGCATGACCCTGTCCGAGCTGGCCGGGCGCATCGACATCACCCTGGCCAATCTGTCGATCCTGAAGACCGGCAAGGCGCGCGCCATCCGCTTTTCCACCCTTGATGCGATCTGCCGCGAGCTGCAGTGCACGCCCGGCGACCTGCTCGGGCACGACCCGGCGCAGGCACAGGACGCTGACTGAGCGGTCGCTCTTTTCCCTTACCTACTGACGAAACGGACCTGAAATGGAATGGTTGGCTGACCCCTCGATCTGGATGGGCCTTGCAACCCTGGTCGTGCTGGAGATCGTTCTCGGCATCGACAACCTGGTGTTCATCGCGATCCTTGCCGACAAGCTACCGCCGCACCAGCGTGACCGCGCGCGGGTGATCGGCCTGGCGCTGGCCTTGCTGATGCGGCTGGTGCTGCTGGCGGCGTTGGCGTGGATCATGAAACTGACCGAGCCGCTGCTGACGCTGTTCGACCACAGCTTCTCCGGGCGTGACCTGATCCTGTTGGGCGGTGGCCTGTTCCTGCTGTTCAAGGGCACCATGGAGCTGCACGAACGGCTGGAAGGCCGCGAACACCACGAGGATGGCAAGAAGGTCTACGCCAGCTTCGCAATGGTGGTGGCACAGATCGTGGTGCTCGACGCGGTGTTCTCGCTGGACTCGGTGATCACCGCGGTGGGCATGGTCGACAACCTGGGCGTGATGTATGCCGCCGTGACCATCGCGATGGCGCTGATGCTGTTGGCCAGCAAGCCCCTGACGCGCTTCGTCAACAAGCATCCCACGGTGGTGGTGCTGTGCCTGGGCTTCCTGCTGATGATCGGTTTCAGCCTGGTGGCCGAGGGCCTGGGCTACAAGATTCCGAAGGGGTACCTGTACGCGGCGATTGCCTTCTCGATCCTGGTCGAGGCGTTCAACCAGTGGGTGCGTTTCAACCGTGAGCGCAACGAGCGCCGCCAGCCGTTCCGCCAGCGCACCGCCGACGCCGTGCTGCGCATGCTGGGCGCGCGCCCGGCCAATGGCCACGACGACGAAAGCGCGGACGAACACGTCGATGCCGAAGAGCGCCTGCAGCCGGCGGAGCACGAGATGATCCGCAGCGTGCTGGGGCTGGCCGATCGCCCGGTGTCGAGCGTGATGACGGTGCGTGCCGACGTGCAGTGGATCGACCTGGCCCGTGGGCAGGAGGATGTGGTGGCACGCCTGGTGGCGTCGCCGCACACCCGCCTGCTGGTGGGTGATGGCGACCTGGACAGCCTGCGTGGCGTGGTGCAGAGCCGCGACCTGCTGGCCGACCTGCTGCAGGGCAGGCCGCTGCAGCTGGAAGGCAACCTGCGCGAGCCGCAGTACGTGCTGTCCAGTGCCAGCGCGCTGCAGGCGCTGGAACTGATCCGCCAGCACCCGGTGCCGTTGGCGGTGGCGGTGGACGAGTACGGCAGCGTGGAAGGCCTGGTGACCGCCAACGACCTGCTGGCGGCCATTGCCGGTGACCTGGTCGATACCCAGGACGAGCGCTATGGCGTGGTCGCGCAGGGCGAGGACCAATGGGAGGCCGACGGTGCCCTCACCCTGGACGACCTGCAGCGGCTGGCCGGCGTATCGCTGCCGCGCAGTGCCGACTACATGACCATCTCCGGCCTGGTGCTGGAGCGTCTGGGGCGCCTGCCGGACATCGGTGACGCGGTGGAGATTGCGGATGTTCGCATCACCGTACTGGCGATGGAGAAGCGTCGCATCGCCCGCCTGCGGGTGGAGCGCTTGGGGCATCCGTAGCGTCGAGCCATGCGCGATCGGGGTTCTGTAGCGTCGAGGCATGCTCGACGGCTTCCTGGGCAGCCGAGCATGGGCCCGGCTCTACACAACACGACCCGTAGCCGTCACCATGGCGGGCCCGCTTTCTGTCATGGATGGTTGCAGTGCTGAGTACGATCGGTTTGTTGATGGGCCTGTATGTGGCCTGGCGCCTGTTCTGGCCACTGCGCATGCCCATCTGGATGAAGGTCGTGCTGTCGTTGCTGCTGGTGGGCGTTGCCGTGCAGCTGCGCATCGTCGCCATGTTCTGGGGCACGATGGCCTCGCCGGAGATCCCGAAGCTGACCATCGCCGTTCTGGCCACCGGCTCCACGGCGGTACTGCTGCTGGCCTTGATGATGCTGCTACTGGATGCCGGCCTGCTGCTTTCGCGCCTGCTGCGTTGGCCGCGCATCGTATCGGTCCTGCGCGCCTTGAAGCTGCGGCCGTTGGCCGGCCTGCTGGCGCTGCTTGTGAGTGGCTATGGCATCAGCCAGGGCATGGCCGTGCCCCAGCCTCGGCAGATCGAGGTGGCGATCAAGGATCTGCCCGCTGCGTTCGACGGCTATCGCGTGCTGCAGCTGACCGACATCCATGCCAGCCGCCTGCTGGCCGGCGACTGGGTGCGCAGGGTTGTGGACGAGAGCAACGCACTGACACCGGACCTGATCGTGATCACTGGCGATCTGATCGACGGCAGTGTCGAGGCCCGCCGTGACGACGCGCGCCCGCTCGCGGACCTGCGGGCGCCGGACGGCGTCGTCGCCATCACCGGCAACCACGAGTACTACGCGCAGTACCAGGCGTGGATGCAGGCGTTCCGCGCGCTGCACATGCAGGTGCTGGAGAACAGCCACCTGCAGGTGCGGCGCGGCGATGCTGCGCTGACCATCGCCGGCGTCACCGATCCGGTGGCGGCACGCTATGGCCTGCCGCTGCCGGATCTGGAGACCGCGCTGGCCGGTGCCGATCCCTCTGCACCGGTGATCCTGCTCGATCACCGCCCGCGCAATGCGCGCGAGGCGGCCGCGCGCGGCGTGAAGCTGCAATTGTCCGGGCATACCCACGGCGGGCAGATCTTTGGTATGGACCAGCTGGTGAAACGAGCCAACGGTGGATATGTCTCCGGCCGCTACGACGTGGACGGGATGACACTGTACGTGAGCAACGGTGCCGGTCTATGGGCAGGTTTCCCGGCGCGCATCGGCGTGCCGTCGGAGATCACCCTGATCACGCTGCGCCGCGCGCCTTGACCTGAAGTGGGGGGCAGATCCCATTCCCGCAGGTAAAGGCATCTGGCCCCAGCCCCTCAGGCCGCCCGCAGCGGCGGCCGCACATGCGCACTTCGGCGCAGCGCTTGCGCCCGCTTGGCAATCCAGCGCACCACGAAGGCGGTGAACAGCAGCGCCGACGGCACCGCATACCAGAAGTTGCCCGGAACGCGCTTGAAGTACGAGTAGGTAAACACCGCCGCGATGATCCACATGCCGGTGACGTGCAGGCGACGCCAGGCTGTGGGTCCCATGCGCCGGGCGAGCCCCCGGTGCGAGGTGATGGCCAGCGCCAGGATGGCAATGTAGCCCACCGTGCCCGGGAGGTTGGCCAGCGCGGATCGTGCTGGCCAGAACGCCGGGTTGAGGATGCCGAAACTGGTGATCGCGACTGCATGCAACAGGTGCGAGAACGCGAAGGACAGGCCGATGATGCGCCGTTCGCGCAGCAGGAAGCGGGTGAACGGGCCGGGCAGAAGGCTAGCGAACGACGATGCCGTGAACGCTGCCAGGAACAGCAGGAACGATGTGCGGGCAGTGACCCGGATCGCGGCTCGGCTGCCTTCGGCTGCATCGGGATACAGGGCGAAGGCCGCCAGCGCGAAGGCGATCAGGACCACCGCTACGGCCACGAACAGGCGCCAGCCGTGCAGGAAGGACGTGTTGGAAGGAGCCATGATGAGACCTCGAAGTAGGGGGACGGTAGTGCCGGCCGCTGGCCGGTCAGGGAAGGGGTAGTGCCGGCCGCTGGCCTGCCAAGGAACGGGTAGTGCCGGCCGCTGGCCGGCCAAGGAACGGGTAGTGCCGGCCGCTGGCCGGCAACCTCAGAAAGCAGGCAACGCAACCAGCACGCCCGCCGCGCACAGCTCGCCCAGAACAGGCACGCAGGCCATGCGCAATGCGTCCGCTGCCACGCCATGTGTTTCGGACAGCAGCTGCAGTGCTTCATCTACCGACGCGCTGTCGTCACCGAACACCGACAGCAGCGCGTAGGCCAGCGGTGACAGTTCCTCGGTCTGCAGGCTGAAATCGGCGAGGCGCTGGATCACCAGCAGCGTGGGAGCCGTGCTCAACACCGGCTCCAGCGTCCCGTCCTCATGTACTGGCCACTGGTAGCCAAGCACCCGCACCAATGGCGAAACCGCCAGCACATCATTGCCTACGGGAGCGCGCTGCAGCGGCCGCCCGCCGTCACGCGCTTCAATGTGCAGCGACTGTTGCGTGCTCTCGTAGTGCGCCAGTTCCGCTGCCCAGCCCGGCAGCGCCAGCGTGTCCTGCACCGCCAGCCAGGCCGCGAACTCGCCCGCGATCTGCGGGAACAACGGCGTGCGGCAGGCGTGCCTCGCGTAGTAGTGCTCGACGGTGTTGCGCCAGCAGGCATCGCCCAGCTGCGACTTCAGCCGCGGCAGGCTGCCCGCCAGCAGGCTGTCCAGACTGTCAATGCACAGGCGGCGGTAGACCGCCATCCGCCGCGCCTCGATGCCATCGGCTGCGGTCTTTGCAGGGTCGCGCACATGATCGGCCCAGCGCCGTTGCAGGGTCGCCAGCGACTCAGCCATGGGCCACCTCGGGCCAACGTGCCTCGGCCTGCGCCTGGCGGATCTGCCCGACCTCGGCCAGCAATTCGGCAAGCGGTGGGAAGTTGAAATCGCGTTCGAGCAGCGTGGGGCGCACACCCACCCGCGCATAGGCCTCGCGCAACAGTGCCCAGACCACGCCTTTCACCGGCGCACCATGGGTATCGATCTTGAAGCCATCGTCTTCATCGAAGTGGCCCGCTACGTGCAGCGAGGCGACGCGGTGGGCCGGCACGCGGGCCAGGAATTCGAAGGCGTCGTAGCCGTTGTTGCAGGCGTTGACGAAAACGTTGTTGACGTCCAGCAGCAGGTCGCAGTCGGCTTCGGCGAGCACGGCGTTGATGAAGTCGGTCTCGCTCATGTCCGCGCCGGCAACGGCGTAGTAGGAGATGTTCTCCACGGCGATGCGTCGGCCCAGCATGTCCTGCACCTGGGCGATGCGACCGGCGACATGGTGAACGGCCTCGGCGGTGAACGGCAGCGGCAGCAGGTCGTAGACATGGCCGCCGGCGGCGCAGTAGCTCAGGTGTTCGCTGTACAGCTGCACCTGGTGCAGGTCGAGGAAGGCACGGGTCTGTGCCAGCAGGGTGCGGTCCAGCGGATCAGGACCTCCCAGCGACAGCGACAGGCCGTGGCAGGTCAGGGGATGGCGCTCGCTGAGCTGGCGCAGCGCGGCGCCGTGTGCACCGCCGACGCCGATCCAGTTGTCAGGGGAGACTTCGAGGAAGTCGATGGCACCGGCCGGCATTGCCAGCAGTTCGTCGATCAGCCCACGGCGCAGGCCAAAGCCGGCGGCATTGAAGGGCAGGGGCAGGGACATGGCGGATGCTCCAGAGAAAGGGCGCCGCCTTGAAGGCGGCGCCGGTTGGACGTCGATCAATCGGCAACGCGGGAGAACAGGCCCTTCGGCATCGGCTTGCCGTTGGCGGTGTAGACGCTGCGCAGGTAGTCGTGCGCTTCCTGCTCGCTGATGTAACCGTCGTGGTCGGTGTCGATGCGGTCGAACTCGGCGGCGCGCTTGGCGGCCACAGCGTTGAACTCGGCACGCGAGACCTTGCCGTCGTGGTCGCAGTCAGTGCGGGCAAACGAGGCGTCGCCGCACTTGCCTTCGCCACACTGGCCCTCGGCCACCTTGGCCTTGCCGGCGGGCTTGCCGGTGGTGGCCTTGTTGGCCCCGCACTTGCCTTCACCGCACTTGCCTTCGGCGGTGGCGCTCATGGCCACCGCGCTGATCGCCAGCGGTTGGATCGCGGCGGCCTGGCCGGCCATCAGCAGGCCACCGGCCAAGGCAATGCCGATGGCACCGATGCGCGGCAGGCGGGAGGAGGGGGTGTTCCTGGTCGAGATGGACATGGTGATGACTCCTTGGGAAAGCACGCGGGGCGTGCGGGATGGACGCCGCCGAGGAGGCGACGGAAAGCGAAAGGCGCGGGAACAGGGGAATCAGCTCAGGCGGCGTGGCGACGGCGCAGCAGATAGCCCAGCAGCAGCACGCCGCCGAGCAGGGCACCGCCGAAGCCGATGCCGGGCAGCAGCGCGGCAACCGGCAGCAGCAGGGCGATCAGGCTGACGCCCCAGCCCAGGCCGTCATTGCCGACAGCGGCATGCTGTGAGCCGGCCAACAGCCGGTCTACGCTGAGCGCGCCACCGCCGTTGAGGATCAGTGGCAGCAGCATGGTCAGGAACAGCAGCGGCAGCTTGAAGTTGCCGTAGCCCTGGTCGGTGATCGCATAGCCCTGCCAGAGCTCACCCAGGTCGTTCCATTGGTCGGGCCAGTGCACGGCGGCGATGGCAACGATGGTGAGGATCCAGAAGACGTAGGCCACCGAGCGCGTGGCCAGGCCGAGCAGCAGCATCACCGCGCCCACCAGTTCCAGCCAGGTCGCCAGCTGCCAGTTCAGCGATGCGGGCAGGGCGGAGAACGGGAACGGGAAGCGGCCTTCCAGGTCGTCGAACCAGTTCTGGCCGCCCAGCTTCTCGCGGCCGGATTCGAAGAACTCCCAGGCCAGCAGGGTGCGCAACGCTAATGGCGAGAGCCAGCGGCCGACGGCGTCCAGGCGGGGGGTATACACGGAAGAGGCGGTGCTGATCATGGTGGTGTCCTGCGGGCCAGTGGTCGATGGAAGCCATTCCAGGCGGCGCAGGTATCGGCAACGTGTGCCGTTGCCCGGGATTTTGTCAGCGACTGTGGCCGCGGCCGGGGTTTCGTACAGTCAGATACAAAGACGATGCGTTGACGCACATCGGGGCGTTCCGCGCCCGCGTGCGGGGAGCGATATCCACCCGGTAGCGCCCAGCCAGGACCGGCGCCCGAATGTATCCCACTGTAGAAACCCGCCTGCGCCCTACAGTCCGGTACAACTCCGCGCAGCGGAGAAACAGCGGTGATACACCGGCAGGCGGAAATGGCCACTCCCAACACCGGAGTGCCCCCCATGATCCGTACCTCGTTGCTTGCCGCTGCTCTCGCCCTTGCCGCCGCCGCCCCTGCCTTCGCTGCCCAGGCCGATACCGCTGCACCGCCCACCGTCATCCTGGTGCACGGCGCCTTCGCCGATGGCTCCAGCTGGAGCAAGGTCATCAGTACCCTGCATGACTGGAAGCTGCCGGCGGTGGCCGTACAGAATCCGCTCACCTCGTTGGCCGACGACGTCGCCGCCACCCGTCGTGCGATTGCCGCTGCGCCTGGCAAGGTGGTGCTGGTCGGCCACAGCTGGGGTGGCACGGTCATCACCGAAGCGGGCAATGACCCGAAGGTGCAGGCGCTGGTGTACGTGGCGGCGTTCGCACCGGATGCAGGGCAATCTTCGGCGCAACAGGGCGAAGGTTTCCCGGTCGGTCCGGGTCTGGCCCGACTGCAGGAAAGGGACGGCTACCTGACCTTGCCGGCTGATGCCATCGCCCAGGACTTCGCGCCGGACGTGATGAAAAAATCGGCCGCACTGCTGTACAGCACGCAGGTCCCGTTGAAGGCCAGCGCGCTGGGCGAAGTAGTGAACGTTGCGGCGTGGCGCAGCAAGCCGAGCTGGTACGTGCTCAGCCGTGACGATCGCATGCTGTCGCCGCAGCTGCAGGCCGCCACCGCAAAGCGCATTGGCGCGCAGCTGCAATCGATCGGTAGCAGCCATGTGTCGCTGCTTTCGCATCCGGCGCAGGTGGCCGACAGCATCCTGGAAGCGGCGGGGGTGAAGCCGGCGGAACTGCCACTGGCCGAGCAGGGGGGCTGAGCGATGGCCGGCCTGCGTGCGTACGTGCTGCCGTTGCTGATGGGCGTGCTGGGTGGGGCTGCGCTGTTGATGGCCTGGCCCAGCCCGGAGGCCGATGCGCAGCCGGCACAGGCCGTTCCCGCCGCCGGGTTCGACGGTGGCGGGCCCTGGCACAACAGCCCACCGCTCACACTGAAGCAGTTGCGGGGGCAGGTGGTGCTGGTCGAGTTCTGGACCTACACCTGCCGCAACTGCCTCAACGTGGCGCCGCATGTCCACCAGTGGCATGCACGCTACGCGTCGCAGGGCCTGAGGGTGATCGGCGTGCATACGCCGGAGTTCGCCTATGAAGGGTTGCCCGGCAACGTGCGCAAGGCCATCGCACGGTTGGACATCACCTGGCCGGTGGTGCAGGACAACCAGTACCGGATCTGGAACGCCTGGCGCAACCGCTTCTGGCCCGCGCTGTACCTGCTCGACCGTCAGGGGCGGGTGGTCTACCGCCATTACGGCGAGGGCGACTACGCACGTACCGAAAGCGAGATCCAGCGCCTGCTGGCCAACCCCTGAGCCGCGCTACCATGGCCGCGCAGCGCGGCCCTGACCTCCGTCTTCATCGAGAACGCAATGAACCACGTACCGCATATCCTGGTCGTCGACGATGACAGCGAGATCCGCCAGATGCTGGCCGATTACCTGCAGCGCAACGGCCTGCGCGTGAGCCAGGCCGACGGTGGCCGGGCCATGCGCGCGCTGATGGATACCCATGCCGTGGATCTGGTGGTGCTGGACGTGATGATGCCGGGCGAGGACGGCCTGAGCCTGTGCCGCAACCTGCGCGCCGGCAAGCATCGCGCGGTGCCGGTGGTGCTGCTGACCGCCCGCGACGACGAGACCGACCGCATCATCGGCCTGGAAATGGGCGCTGATGACTATGTGACCAAGCCCTTCTCTTCGCGCGAACTGCTGGCACGCATCAATGCGGTGATCCGCCGCACGCAGATGCTGCCGCCGAATCTGCAGGTGAGCGAAGCAGGTCGCCAGCTTGCCTTCGGCGAGTGGCGCCTGGACACCACCGCACGCCATCTGCTGGATGCGCAGGACACCGCGCATCCGCTCAGTGGCGCCGAGTTCCGCCTGTTGCGCGTGTTCCTCGATCACGCCAATCGGGTGCTCAGCCGTGACCAGCTGCTCAGCCTCACCCAGGGCCGCGATGCCGAACTGTTCGACCGCTCGATCGATCTGCTGGTCAGCCGCGTGCGGCAGCGCCTGGGTGACGACGCACGCGAGCCGACCTACATCAAGACCGTGCGCAGCGAAGGCTATGTGTTCAGCGTGCCGGTGCAGTTGCTGGGGCCGGACGAATGAACACCACCGCACACCGCCCACGCTGGCCGCGCACGCTGTCGGCACGGGTGCTGCTGGTGCTGCTGGGTGGATTGGCGCTGGCCCACGCGCTGTCTTTCGGTTTGCTGTTCTTCGAACGCTACCAGTCCACGCGCAGCATGATGCTGCGCAACCTGGACGAAGACGTGGCCGTGAGTGTCGCGCTGCTGGAACACCTGCCCGCAGGCCAGCGCGCAGCCTGGGTGCCGCGGCTGGAGCGGCGCACCTACCGTTACCTGCTGCGCCCGGCCGCCGCAGGACCCGGGCTGCAGACCGATCGTGCACGCCAGGTCACGGCGATCATCGACGACAGCCTGCAGCACCGCTATCCGTTGCAGGCACGCCAGGTGGCTCGCCTGCCGGAGCGGTTCGAGGTGGAACTGCGCCTGCACGACGGCACCCCCTTGACCATCGAAGTCACCCCGTCGGGCCTGCCGCTGGCGCGCTGGCTGCCCGCCGTGTTGCTGGTGCAGCTGGCGCTGCTGCTGGTGTGCGCGTGGCTGGCGGTGCGCCTGGCCATGCGCCCGCTGCAGCAGCTGTCGCATGCGGTGGAGCATCTGCAGCCGGGCAAGGACGGGCCCGAACTGCCTGAAGATGGCCCGGCGGAAGTGGGCGGCGCGGCGGCCGCGCTCAACGCACTGCAGGCACGCATTCGTGGCCATGTCACTGAGCGTCTGCAGATCCTGGCCGCGATCTCGCATGACCTGCAGACCCCCATCACGCGCATGAAGCTTCGGGTGGAGACCCTGCCTGAAGACAGCATCCAGCAGCGGTTGCTGGACGACCTCGACCACCTGGGTCAACTGGTGCGTGAGGGCGTGGCCTATGCGCGCAGCAGCCACGTCGCCAGTGGCGCGCCGGTGTCGATGGACCTGGGCGCGTTCCTGGCCAGTGTGGTCGGCGATTACGAGGACATGGGCAAGCCGGTCAGTGGCGGCGCGCCCGCTGGACTGGTCGTGCAGACCTGGCCGCAGCCGCTGCGCCGGGTGGTCGGCAATCTGGTCGACAACGCGTTGCGTTACGCGGGTGCCGCCGAGGTCGAGGCGGGCCGTGATGACGCCGGCAGAGTGTGGATCAGCATTTCCGACCGTGGCCCTGGCATTCCCGAGGGCCAGCTGCAGGCAGTGCTGGCGCCGTTCCATCGGCTGGAAAGCTCGCGCAACCGCGATACAGGCGGCACTGGCCTGGGCCTGGCCATCGCGGTGCAGCTGGCACAGTCGCTGGGCGGCTCGCTGAGGTTGCACAACCGCGAGGGCGGCGGCCTGCGGGCGGAACTGCAGCTGCCGGGGTAACGGGCGGGGTCGGATCCCTTTGCGGGAGCGAAGGGCGCTGACCCCGATGTGGGATCTGCGACGTTCCTGCACGGCTTCGGGATCGGCGATCATCTGCAGGGAGTGTCGAAACCAGGAAACACGCAATGCAGGGAACGCAGCATTCAATCCGGCGCCCGCGCCACGTCGCGCTGCTGGTCGGTCTACTCGCGCTGGCGGCCTGCCAGCGCACAACGGATGCGCCGACCGGGGCACTCGCAGCGGGCGCACCACTTGCCGCCCCGGCCACCGCAACAGACCTCTCTCCGCTGCTCGATGCCCTGCCGACCTGCGCGCTGGACGGCTGGTACATCGATCAGCAGACCAGGCGCCCGGCCCATCCCTGGTTGGCGACGAACGCGCCGAAGCCCTGCAAGGAGGACGGGGAGAACGAGATCGCCACGTTCTGCGTGCAGGGGCAATGGAAGGGGCTGCCGGTGGAGGAGGTGATCCTGCCGACGATGACCCTCGTCTCGTTCCGTGGCGCGAAGATCGGCCTGCCGCTGGAGAAGGCACGTCCCATCGTCCGCCAGCGCTTCGGGCAGGAATTCCCGGGTGGCGCGGCGTACGAGGCAGGCCGTGAGCCGAAGCTGCTGGCCGATCCCGAGGATGCGCAGCGCTCATGGCTGCTGTGCAGCACGCCGGAACCGGGAGACGATCTGGGCAGCCAGGCAGGCGTCAGCTATTCGGGCATGAACCTGCCCTACGACCACGACGGTTGCAGCTACCGCTACAGCCCGGTGGACTTCTGCGATGCGCGGCACCGCGGAGCCATCGAAGATGCTCTCCAGCACCAGGCGCCCAATTTCAACAAGCACTACCTGCTGGTGCAGGTCGATGATCGACCCGAGTACTTCCAGCGCACGCTGGTGCTGGTCGATACCCGCACGGGCAGGGCGACGCCACTGCCGTTCGATGCCTTCACCGGGCCGGCGGGGAAGGGCGGTGATGCTACCGGCTACGGGACACTGGAAACGGGCGTGGACCAGCCGCAGTTCTGCCTCGATGGTGCGCTGCTGGTCTACCGCGTGTTCGAGGAAGGCCGCTTCTGCTTCGGCTTTGACGGCGAGCGTTTCACCGGCCATGAAACCCAGTACATGCAGGCAGAGGACAGCCGATGACCGGTATTTCACCCCGTCCATGCCACGCTGCGCGGAACCTGCGCAACCGGGATCGAGGCTGTTGAAGGCGAATACGCAATGACCGCGGCGCGGCAGCGCTCGATGTGGGTGGCGGGCCTGTCCACGGTGGTGGAGTGGTACGACTTCACCCTGTACCTGTACTTCGCCACGGTGTTGTCGCGGGTGTTCTTCGGCGGCGGCGAACAGGCGCTGCTGGCCACCCTGGCCGGCTTCGCGGTGTCCTACCTGATGCGTCCGCTGGGCGCGCTGTGCTTTGGTCACCTGGGCGACCGCCTGGGCCGGCGCTGGATGCTGCTGGCATCGATGGCCTTGATGGCGGCGGCGATGCTGGCCACCGCGCTGCTGCCGACAGCGGCCATGGCCGGAACGACGGCGGGCGTGCTGCTGCTGGTACTGCGCTGCGTGATGGCGTTTTCGGTAGGCGGTGAATACACCGGGGTGGTGGCGTACCTGCTGGAAAGCGCACCGGCGCAGCGACGTGGCCTGGTGACCTCGCTGGCGTCCGCAGCCAGCGAGGTGGGTGCGTTGCTGGCGGTGGCGATCTCCGCGGTTACCGTGGCGCTGCTCGCGCCCGCGCAGCTGGACAGTTGGGGCTGGCGTATTCCGTTCTTCGTTGGCGCGGCGCTGGCACTGGTGATCCTGGTCGCACGCTCGGGCATGCACGAGTCGCCGGAGTTCGAGCGGCAGCGCCGCGAGGGCAGCATTCCCGCGACGCCGCTGAAGCATGTGCTGCGCAACCATCCGCTGGCGGTGGCGCGCACCTTCGCGATCTCGGCGCTGGGCTCGATTACTTACTATGTCGGCATTACCTATGTGCCCGCATTTCTGCATGCGCGGGGCCACGATGAGGGCGATGCGCTGTGGCTGTCGACGATTGCGGCCGTGGCGGTGATCGCGATCACGCCCCTGTGCGGCGCATTGTCCGACCGCGTCGGACGACGGCCGGTGCTGTTGGGCCTGACCGTGCTGGCAGCGCTGCTGCCGCTGTCCTTGTTCGCGTGGATGGCGCAGGCGACGCCGCTGGGCATCGCGCTGGCCGCGGTGTTGCTGGCCTGCGTGGCCGGTGGTGTAAGCGCGGTGGCCGCCCCGGCCACGGCCGAGCAGTTCCCCGGCGAAGGCCGGGTCAGCGGGCTGGCACTGGGGGTGACCATGGCCACGGCCGTGTTCGGCGGTGCAACGCCCTGGCTGGCGCAATGGTGGGTGGAACGCAGCGGCTGGGCAGCAGCGCCAGGCGCGATGATCGCGCTGGTGGCGGTGCTGGTGCTGCCGGTGCTGTGGACCCTGCCCGAGACGGTCCCGGGCAGGGCCAAGCGCTAGCGGGTCAGACCTTCAGGGTCTGCTCGATGTCGGCCAGCACGGCGGCCGCATCGACGCCGATGGCAATCGACTGCACCACGTGGCCGTCCCACACGCTGGGGCCGAACGCCAGGCCTTCCGGCTTGGGAATGGTCATGCCGCGGGCGACGCCGTCGGTGGCCACGCGCACGCTGGCGCGCTCGAACCGGAACAGCTCCGGACGGGTCAGCGCGATGCAGGCGCAGCAGTCGTGCACGACCATGCCCTTGTGGCCGGCCTGCAGGTAGAAGTCCACGTAATCCTGCGACAGCGCACGCACCAGTTCGGCATCGGCACCACCGATCGCAGCCAGCTTGTCCAGGCCGTCACGGTCCATTTCCACGCGGGTGGTCACGTCCAGGCCGATGGCGGTGACCGGCCAGCTGGCGGTGAACACCACGTCGGCCGCTTCGGCGTCGCCCCAGATGTTGGCCTCGGCGGCCGGGGTGATGTTGCCGTTGACGTGGAAGGCGCCGCCCATGATCACCACGCCGCGCACCAGGCCGGCGATGTCCGGCGCCTGCTGCAGGGCCAGGGCCAGGTTGGTCATGCGGCCGACCGCGACCAGGGTCACCTCGCCCGGATGGGCGCGGACCAGGTCGATGATCAGCTGGTGGGCCGGGCGCGCATCGGCCGCCACGTCCAGGCTGGCCGGCACCGGGTGGTTGCCCAGGCCGTTGTGGCCATGGATGTGCACCGGCCAGGCTTCCGGGGTGGCTTCCGGCTGCAGCGGGCCGCCGGCACCGCGTGCGACCGGGGCGGCAAAGCCCCAGGCCTGCTTCAGGTACAGCGCATTGTGCGTGGTCGACTCCACCGAGGCATTGCCGAAGGTGGTGGTGACGCCGATCAGGTCGATCTGGGCGTGCTTGTGCAGGTACAGCAGGGCCAGGGCGTCGTCGACGCCCGGGTCGGTATCGAAAATGACTTTCAGCATGTTGTTGTTCTTCTTCTTCCGTGTGGTGCGGGGGGCGCCGGCGGCCCGGAAGCAGGCCGGCGCGCCCTACATTGTCCCATCTTCATGACAGGCAGGGCCATTGCCGGGGAGGCAGGCCATAATGCCCCCAGTCCAGGCACGGAACCGCCGAATGCTGATCGTTGCCCTTCTGCTGGTCCTGCTGGTGCTGGGCCTGAACGTGGTGGCTACCGTGGTGATCGTCAGGCGCGATGGCCTCTCGGCAGGCGGCCGGACGGTGCAGCTGCTGCTGGTCTGGCTGCTGCCGCTGGTCGGCGCCATCCTGTGCATGGCGGTGGCCACGGCCGATGGCTCGGGCAGCCGGGGGGATGGCGGCGGAAGCCATGACACCTCCGTTGGCTATTCCAGTGACAACCACAGCCATCACAGCTACAGCAGCTCCGACTGCGGAAGCGGCGACAGCGGTGGGGGTGGTGACGGCGGCAGCTGCGGTGGCGGCGATTGATGAGACGTTCCAGGGTGCCGGCCAAGGTCACGTCCTGGTAGTGCCGGCCGCTGGCCGGCAACCTCATCCGCTCAACCGCCGCCTTCGGTCGGCAAGGGCGCCGGCACGTTCAACAGCCCGCCTGCTGCCACATAGGCGGCCAGAGCCTGGCCCTGGCTCAGCAGATGGCGCTCCATGGTGCGTTCGGCAGCCTGCGCGTCGCGGCGTCGGAAGCACTCCATCAGCTCGCGATGTTCGGCCAGCGACTGCGCGGTGCGCCCCGGTGTCAGCAGCTGGCGGCCGCGATGCATCTTCAGGATGCGATGCAGATCGTGGGTGATGCGGATCAGCCACGGGTTGCCGGCGTAGTGCTGCACGGTTTCGTGGATCAGGTAGTTGTTGCGGTAGTACTCGGCGATGTTGCCCTCGGCTGCCGCGGTTTCCATCGCGGCATGCAGGTCCTCCAGCTGCTGCACGCCGGCATCGTCGATGTGCCTGACCGCCTCGTGCGCGCAGCGGCCTTCCAGCATCGCCATTACCGGAAACAGCTGGTTGAGGTCTTCCAGCGTCAGTCGGGTGACCCTGCTGCCACGACCCGCGTCAATCTGCACCAGACCTTCGGCGGCCAGCAGCTTCAGCGCTTCGCGCAGCGGTGTGCGGCTGATGCCCAGTTCTTCGCACAGCGCGGGCTCGTCGATCCACTCACCCGGCGGCAGGCGGTAATCGTAGATGCGTTCGCGCACGTGTTCGGCAACCTCTTCATACAGAGGCGCGCGCTTCTTCGGTGACCGCGGGGCAGGGGCAATAGCCATGCGCAGAGTGTAACGCCAGGTCGTGCCGACCAGTGGCCGGCACGACCGTTCGGCGGTTACATCCAGCCCGGCACCACGAACACCAGCCAGGCCAGCAGCGGCCCCAGGGCCACCACCAGGCCGCTGTAGACCAGGAAGCGGCGGAACAGGGTTTCGCGCTCTTCCTTCGCGGCCGAAGCCACCACCAGCGCGCCATTGGTTGAGAACGGGCTGACATCGACGATGGTGGACGACACCGCCAGCGCACAGATCACGCCGGCCGCACTGAGGTGGCCCTGCATCAAGAACGGTACCGCCAGCGGAATCGTGGCGCCCAGCACCGCAGCCGACGAGGCGAATGCGGAGACAATGCCGCCGACGTAGCAGACCAGCAGCGCGCCGAGCAGCGGAATGCCGATGTCGGGCACGCCATTGCCGATGAAGTCCACCGCGCCGGCATGTTCCAGCACGCCGATGTAGGTCACCACACCGCAGATCAGCAGCACGGTGGACCAGCTGATGCCATCCACCGCGCCCTTCTGGCTTTGTGGCGACAGCAGTGCCAGCGCGACAGCCACGGTGATCGAGACCAGGCCGACGTTGAGGTTGTAGATCAGCGCGGCCACGCCCAAGCCGAGCAGGCCGATCAGGGTGAACAGGCGCTCGCGGGTCAGGCTCACCGCATCCAGTGCTGCCGGATCATTGCTGAGCGTGCCGCCGCCGGCTGCGACCAGCGCGCCATGGCCTTCGATGGCGAACTGGCGCGACGAGGCCTGCGGGCCACCGGCCATCGCCAGCTCGGCATTGCCGAGCGTTCCGGCCGCGGTGATCGAGCCACGCCGCAGCAGGGCGATGCCGCCGAACGCGAAGAAGCAGATCGTCGCCATCATGAAGTTGAAGCCCAGGCTGGTCAGGAACACCGCCATCTCGGTCACTTCCAGCCCGGCTTTCTGCACCACGCCGTTGGTGATGCTGCCGTACACGCTGATCGGCGAGAAGCCACCGGCCTGCGCGCCATGGATGACCAGCAGGCCCATCATCAGTGGATTGATGTTGTACTGCTTGGCAAAGCGCAGCGCGACCGGACCGATGATCGCGACCGCCGCCGGGCCCAGCGCGCCGAAGGCGGTCAGCACCGCGGTGATCACGAACATCACCCACGGAATGGCCACGATATGGCCGCGCACGGCTTTTACTGCCCAGTGCACCAGCAGGTCGATGGTGCCGTTCTTCTGCGCGATGGCGAACAGGTAGGTGATGCCGACCAGGGTCAGGAACAGATCGCCGGGAAAGCCGGCCAGGACCTCCTTGCCGCCCATGTCGACCCACAGCCCGCCGATGATGAAGGCCAGCGCGAAGGCGACGGCACCCATGTTGATCGGCATCGCCGTGGCGACGATGAACATGATCACCAGACCGATGATCGTTGCGATTTGTGGACTCATGCGCCCTCCCAGACACGTGACTCACGTACAGCGCGGATGGAGACCCGCCATCCCGGGGTAAGGCGACGTACGGCGTGTTGCGTGATACGTACTGCTCGAACCCGTTACTGCAGCCGCTCCAGCGCGCTGCGGACCCAGGCCGCCGCGCCTTCAAGGCTCTGGAACTCTCCCACCGCGCGCACCTCGCAGCACGGATAGGCCGGCGCGACCATGCGCGCCAGCGCGTTGCCCGGGCCCAGCTGCAGGAACACGCGCGCGCCGCGCTCGAAGGCCTGGCGCATCACCTGCGCCCATTCGATGGTCTGCGCCAGTTGCAACGACAGCGTGTGGACTGCCGTTGCGCGGTCCCGCACCGGTCGCGCATCGATGCCGGCCAGCAGCGGCAGGCGTGGGGCCTGCAGTGGCGATGCATCGAGTGCGGCAGCGAACGGTGCGACCGCCGTCGCCAGCAATGGTGTGTGTGCGGGCACGCGCACCGGCAGCAGACGGATGTCCGCGCCCTGCGCCCGCGCTGCATCGTCCAGCCGCTGCAACGAGGCGTGCGTGCCGCCCACGATGAAATGGTCCTGCCCGTTGGCGATGGCCACGTGCGCGCCGTGCAGATCGCACAGCGGCTGCAGTACATGGCGTTCCAGCCCGAGCACCGCCTGCAGGCCTGCATCGGCGGGGCTGGCGCTGTCCATCAACTGCGCACGTTGCGCAGCCAGCGCCAGGCAGGTGGCCGCATCAAAGCTGCCGGCGATGGCATGCGCGGCGAGCTCGCCGATGCTGTAGCCGGCCACCAGCACCGGTGCAGGCACCGCTTCGCGAAGTCCCTGCCAGTGCGCAAGGCTGGCTGCACACAGCAAGGGCTGCGCCAGAACATTGTCGAAGCGCGATTCGTCAGCAGCTGCCGCAAATACGTCGCGTCCAAGCACTGCGCTGGCGGTCTCCAGTACGTCGCGCACGGCAGGCAGATCGCGCACGCGGTCGAACATCGCGGCATGCTGCGCACCTTGGCCGGGGCAGAGCAGGGCAAGACTCATGCGACCTCCTGCTGCAGCAGGAACCAGGCACAGGCCAGCAGGTCGGCACTGCCGCCGGGGCTCAACCGGCGTGCGACGAATCCATCACCGATGCTGTGCAGGCGTGCCTGCCAGCCGGGCACGAAGGCGCCGCCGGCATCGAGGAACCCTCGCGCCTGTTGCTGGGCCCAGCGCAGGCCGTCGACGCCGCCACGGTGCAGCAGGTTGAGGTCATCCACGCACGCGATCAGCTGCATCAGGGTCTGGCACATCGCGGCCTCGCGTGGCAGGTCGCTGGCCAGCGCGTGGCGCAGGGCAGGCAGTGCCACCTCGCGCAGCAGCGGGTAGCCGGCGGTCGCTTGTTCGCGCACACCCTGCACGCCGTGCCGTGCGCGCGCGCGCTGGCCAGGGCTGTTCGCATCAAGTGGTGCGCCGGCGAGCTCGGCAGCCCAGCGGCGCACTTCCTGGCAGACCTGCTCGGCTGCGATGGCGCCGCCCGCGCGGCCCCGACAGGCAGCGGAAGCCGCCACCAGCAGGCCAAGGCTGAAGATCGCACCGCGATGGGTGTTGATGCCCGCAGTGGCGTGCAGCATCGATATCTCCGCAGCGATGCCGTGCCGGCGCAACGTCTGGAACGGTGCCGCGCTGGCACCGGCGTCGGCCACGGCGACGAAGTAGTGGCGCAGCGTGAACAGGCTGCGCAGGAACGTGCCGGCGTCCATGTCGTGATGGCTGCCGCTGTCGAATGGCGTGACCAACCCTGGCTTGGGTGCAAGGGCCAGTTCGGCGTGCAGGCTGGCGATGGCGAGGCGCCCCAGACGCGCGCTGTCCACGGCAGCTGGCCTGGCCGCCGGCTGCACGAGGGCGTTCACGCGCTCACCCCGGTGGAGGCGAACAACGCATCACGTAGTTCCAGTGCGGCACCATCGAGGCGCTTGACCAGTACCTCGCGGCTGCGCCCGGCGTATTCGCGCCAGTTCACCGCGCCACCATCCACCAGGCACAGTTCGCCATCGACCCGATGCCCGTAGGCGCTTTCCCAGTGCTGCAGGCGCTCGACCAGCAGGTCGGCCTGCCGCGCGTCATCCGCCTGCCACAGCAGGTCGATGTCCGAGCGTGCGTGCACATAGGGCAGGCCGCTGAGGTGCTGCCAGGCGAAGGCACCGAACACGCGGGCCGGTGCAAGCCGCAGCATTGCCTGCAGTGCCGCCTGCCAATCAGCCGGAACGCCGCCGGCGAGAATCTCATCCAGGGCAGGGGGAGGCTGCAGGTGCTGGATGTCCTGCAGGGCCACGCGCAGCGCCAGCCGTTGCTTGCCTTCGCCTGGCGGCAGCGGCACCCCCAGGCGCAGCCGCGGGTCGGGATCATCCGCCGCACTGCGTGCCACCATGGCTGGCAGGCCCTGTGCGAACCATGCTGCCAGGCGCGGTTCGTGTGCAGTCACGTCAGCCCGCCAGTCGGCATCGGCCGACAGCCAGGCCAGCGTGTGGCGGGCGGGCCGCTCAGGCATCGCCGTGGGCCACCGCAGTCGAAACCCCTGCCGCCAGGGCGCGACCGCCACGCTGTGCGCCGCGTGCGGCACGCAGGTCGCCTTCGGCGGGCGTGCGCAGGGCCTGCAGCAGGTGCTGGGCAAGATCGCCCTCCCACAACGAGTCCACCGCACCCATCGCCACGTAGTTGGCGACGCCAGGCGCGAATACCGGCGAGCTCTGGCTGAGCGCCTGCAGCTTCTCCAGCGGTTGCTTGGTCACCCGCGCCATTGCGCGCAGGTCCATCACCCGCACCTGTGCATCGGGCAGGGCGTGGATGTGGTCGGCCATCAGGCCGAATGAGAGGAAGCCGCCACTGACGGATTCGCCGTAGACCAGGGTGATCAGGCGCGCACCACGGCGGCGTGCCAGATCGAGCGTCTGCGCGAGATGCGCAAAGTAACCATTGATGCCCAACAGTTCGTCGCGCCGCGCCAGGCGCTGGCCGGCGGTATCCACCAGCATCACGATCGGTCGCTGTGGATGTGCGCCGGTGCTGGCAAGCACGGTTTCGGCCAGTGCCAGTGCGTGGTCCACGCCTACTTCAAGCTTGTCGGCGGTACCGATCACGGTCACCTCGCCATCCTCGGTGGCAGCGCTGCCGGTCAGCACCGAATCATTCACCGCAATGGCATGCCCATGCGGGAACAACGCATCGAGCAGGGTCTGCAGCGGCATGCTCATGGCAGGCTCCGGTCGGCGGTGGCGATGAGGAACTCATCGGTGTCGAGCAGCGGTAGTCGCTCGGGGGCTGCGATGCCTTGGCGGGCCCAGATCTCCAGGCCATCGCGGCAATCGCCCCAGGCCTGCACGCGCGCCTTCAATACCGCATGGCGTTCCTGCAGCGCAGCCAGTGCAGTATCCGGATCGGTGCTGCTGGTATCAGGCTGCAGCGCGTTACTGGCCGCCTGCGCGAAGGCCTCGATGGCATCGGGCACCAGCACCTGTGCCTGGTCGATCAGGTAGCGGTGCTTGCCTCCCGTTACGCGCCAGACCAGCGCGCGATCGCGGGAATCGAACTCTTCCACGCCGCGCACGGTCTCGATCACTTCCGGGCCGGACAGCGACAGGCGACCCTCTTCGGACATGATGACCGTAGTGCAGCAGCGGGCGACGATGCCCATGCCGCCGAAGGCGCCGTTGCCGCTGCCGATCAGCGCGATCACCGGCACACCCGCTGCACGCGCGTCCAGGGTGGCGCGCATGATTTCGGAAATGGCGATCAGCCCGGCATTGGCTTCATGCAGGCGCACGCCGCCGGTGTCCAGCAGCAGAAGCACGCCTTCGGGATGTGTTTCGGCTGCACGACGCAGCAGCCCGGTCAGCTTGGCGCCGTGCACCTCGCCCACCCCGCCGCCCATGAATTCACCCTGCTGTGCGGCCAGCAGCACGCGCTTGCCCTGCAGCGTGGCTTCGCCAACCACGATGCCATCGTCGAATGCGGCCGGCTGATCGAGCTGGGCCAGGTGCGGGCTCATCACCCTCCGCGCCGGGCCGAGGAATTCGCGGAACGAACCGGCGTCGACCAGCCCGGCAATGCGCTCGCGTGCATCGGCTTCGTAATAGCTGTGGCGTCGAGCGTGGCTCATGGCGTGCCTCCGGCCAGCATTGTTTCCACGGCCTGGTCCAGGCGCAGGCTGACTACCGCCGGGGTCGCACCGGCATCGTTGATCGAGATGCGTACATCGCGCAGCGGATGACGCTGTGCGAAGTCGCTGATCACCGCTTGCCACACGCTGCCGAAGCCCTTCGCGGCGGTGATGATGCGCACCGTCATCGCGCCGTCCAGTGCGGCCGGCTCCAGCAGGATTTCCAGGTTGCCCGAGGCCAGCACGCCGACCAGCACCGCATCGCGCGGAAACTGCACCGCAGTGTGTCCTTCGAATCGATAGTCGAGGGTTTCCATGCTCAGCCCCTTACCAGTTGCGGAAGCGCTTGGGCGGGTCGTACAGGCCGCCGGACCAGCGCACCAGGTCTTTCACCGAACGCGCCGCCAGCAGGTCACGGCTGGCATCGCGCACGGAGATGCCGAGGTCATCGGGACGGCGGATCACGCCGCGGTCGCGCAGGTTCTCCACCATCGCGCGGTCGCGCCCCATGCCCACGGCGGTATAGCCGGCCACGCCACGGATCGCCTGTTCGCGCTCCTCAGGGGTGCGGCACAGCAGCAGGTTGGCAATGCCTTCCTCGGTCAGCACATGGCTGACGTCGTCGCCGTAGATCATCACCGGCGGCAGCGGCATGTTCGCGCGTTCGGCCAGGTCCCAGGCATCGAGGCGCTCGACGAAGGCCGGCGCCATGTGCTCGCGGAAGGTTTCCACCATCTGCACCACCAGCTTGCGCCCACGCGGCATCTCACCCGGGCGCGCGGCCTGCTGGCCGGCCTTGATCCAGGCCTCGCTGGCATGGCGCCGGCCGCGTGCGTCCGAGCCCATGTTCGGTGCGCCACCGAAGCCGGCAATGCGGTCGCGGGTGGCGGTGGAGCTGTTGCCCTGCAGGTCGATCTGCAATGTGGAACCGATGAACATGTCGCAGGCATACAGGCCGGCGGTCTGCGAGAAGGCGCGGTTGGAACGCATCGAGCCATCGGCGCCGGTGAAGAACACATCGCCTCGCGCGGCGATGTACTTCTCCATGCCTAGTTCCGAACCGAACGAATGCACCGATCTGACGAAGCCCGATTCGATTGCCGGAATCAGTGCCGGGTGGGGGTTCAACGCCCAGTGCTGGCAGATCTTTCCCTTCAGGCCGAGCGATTCGGCGTAGGTGGGGAGCAGCAGTTCGATGGCCGCCGTATCGAAGCCGATGCCATGGTTGAGGCGGTTCACGCCGTACTCGGCGTAGATGCCCTTGATCGCCATCATCGCCATCAACACCTGGATCTCGGAGATCTGCGCCGGGTCACGGGTGAACAGCGGTTCGATATGGTTCGGCTTCGGCGCCTGCACCACGAAGTTGACCCAGTCAGCGGGAATGTCGAGGCGGGGGAGGGTGTCGACGATCTCGTTGACCTGGGCGATGACGATGCCGCCACCGAAGGCGGTGGCTTCGACGATCACCGGCGTGTCTTCGGTGTTCGGCCCGGTGTACAGGTTGCCGTGCCGGTCTGCGGCCTGCGCGGCGACCAGGGCCACGCGCGGGGTCAGGTCGATGAAGTAGCGGCCGAACAGTTCCAGGTAGGTGTGGATGGCACCGATCTGGATGCGCCCTTCAGCCACCAGGTTGGCCAACCGCACCGACTGCGGGCCGGAGAACGAGAAGTCCAGTTTCGACGCGATGCCACGCTCGAATACATCCAGATGCGAGGGCAGCGACAGCACCGATTGCACCATGTGCAGGTCGTGCATGCGGGCCGGATCAAGATCGGCCAGGGCCTGGGCGAGGAAATCGGCCTGCTTCTGGTTGTTGCCCTCCAGGCAGACCTTGTCGCCTGGCTCCAGCAGTGCGTGCAGCAGCTCGCCTACGTCGCCGGCGGCGACCTCGCGTCCCCGGGCCCACGGCGCGGCACGTTCCAGGCGGGCCTGGCGGCTGCGTTCCAACGTATCCCAGCTCGGGTTCATCGACCGGCTTCCGATTGGTGTCGATGTAATTACGACATAATTACGAAGGACGCCGCAACCTGCAGTGCAGCAAAAGGAAGGGCCCGCGCGGAGGCGGGCCCATTCAGGTAGGCCACGACCGTCGGTCGTAGCGGAGGGCGTGCCGACCAACGGTCGGCACCCAGCAGGCACCCAACCGGTTCGCGGCTTGCTCAGAACTTCCAGCGCAGGCTGGCCGACACGAAGCGCGGTTCGCCGTAGTTGTTGTAGTCCAGATTCGCCCAGTAGGTCTTGTCCAGTGCGTTGCGCACGCTCAGCGTTGCGGTCCAGCTGTCGCTGATGCGGTAGTTGGCATTGAACTGCACCAGCATGTAGGCCGGCTGGTTCACCGTCACCGTGCCGCCCAGCGGATAGGCGATGTTGTAGCCCTGCACCTTGCTCTGCCACTGCACGCCACCGCCAACGCTCAGGCGTTCCAGCGCACCGCGCAGCTGCAGCTGCGTGTTGAGCTGCAACAGATCCTTCGGCGGGTTGGCGTACAGCAGGTCGGTGGCCGCGCGGGTGACCTTGACGTGGGTGTAGCCGGCATTGACCGTCCAGCCCGGCAGGATCTCGCCGTTGACGTCCACTTCCCAGCCGCGTGCCTTGGTGCCGTTGACGCCGATGTAGGCGGAGGTGCCATCGCTCAGCGAACCTTCCGGCACGCCCATGTCGCGCACGGCGTAGTTGTCCTGCTTGGCCTCGAACACGGCGGCGTTGGCGGTCAGGCGGCCGTCCAGCCACTGGGTCTTGATGCCCGCTTCCAGGTTCGAACCCTGCACCGGTGCCAGCAGGTTCTCGTTGCAGTCCTTGAAGTTCTGCGGGTTGAAGATCTCGGTGTAACTGGCATAGGCCGACACGTTCGGGGTGATGTCGTAGACCAGGCCCACGTAGGGAGTGACTTCATCGCTCACCTTGTACGCGCCGCTGGTGCCGGTGTAGGCGCCAGCGGCGTTGTAGGAGCGGGTGAGGGTTTCCCAGCGGCTCAGGCGTGCGCCGGCAATCAGCGACAGCGGATCGGCCAGGCGCAGGCGGGTGGCCAGGTAGACGCCACTCTGCGTGGTCTTGGCCACGCGGCGCGCGCCGGTGCGGCGGTAGGTCACCTCGGAGATGTCGCCGTTCCAGTTGTACACGTTGGGAATGTAGTAGCAGCGCTCGCCGCCGCAGCGCGCCCAGTCGCTCGGGAAGTTCAGTGCCAGGGTATTCGTCGTGCCTTCCAGGTCCGACCACTGTGCGCCGAGGGTCACGTCGTGGTCGCGGCCGAACAGATCGAAACTGCCGGTCAGGTAGGCATCGACATTGCGGCGGGTGTCCTTCGAATCACCGGCGGCCGCGCGCAGGTAGATGCCCGCGCCGGTCACCGGGTCCGGGTTGCCGGTGCCGTACAGGCGCACGTTCTGCACGTTGCCACGGGTATAGGCGGTGTTGATCTTCAACAGCCAGTTGTCGCCGAAACGCTGTTCCAGGTTGGCGAAGGCGGTGTTGCTCTCGCGCTTCCAGTAGCTCCATTTCGGCGACAGGTTGGTCGAGCGCGGCAAGTGCGCGAAATGGCCCTGGTTGTCGAAGAACGGCACGGTGCCCCAGGTCGAGCCGGTGGGGTTGTTGTCCTGGCTCTGGTAACCGAGGGTGATCGTGGTGCTGTCGGTGACGTCGCCTTCCAGCACCGCCATGCCGGCCATCTTGTTCTCGTCGTAGCGGTCGTAATACAGGCCACGATCGGTGTAGGCGGCGACCACGCGGCTGCGGAAGCGGCCGTCGGCGGTCAGCGGCGCGGTCACGTCGGCCTCCATGCGACGGTAGTCCCAGCTGCCGGCGCTGACCGCGAACGACGCATCGAATTCCTTGCCCGGGCGCTTGCGCAGCAGGTTGACCGTGGCCGACGGCACGCCGGCGCCGCTGAGCAGGCCGTTGGCGCCGCGGATCACTTCGATACGGTCGTAGAAGGCGGTGTCGTACTCCTGGTTGGTGGAGCCGCTGTAGGTGGGAATGCCATCGACCTGGAAGTCGGTGATGGCGAAGCCGCGCGCGTAGTACAGCGGGCGCTGCGTGTCATAGAAGGACACGCTCACGCCGGTCACATTGCGCATCACATCGTTGATGCTGAACAGTGATTCGTCCTGCAGGCGCTGCAGGCTGATGGCCGTGGCGGACTGCGGGGTCTCCTGCAGGGTGATCGGCAGGCGCGTGGTGCTCGACGGTGGTGCGGACTGTTCGGCGCGGACGCTGACCCGGTCCAGGGTCTTGGCATCGGCAGTGCCATCGGCGGCGGCGAACGCGCTGGGCGCGGCCAGCAGGGTCAGCGACGTAAGCAGGGCAGCCGGCAGCAACGCGCGGCGGGGCAGGCGGTTACGGAGGATCAGGGACATGGTGGGCTCGAGGCTCGGAAGCGGGGAAGGGCGGCAACAGTCGTCCAGCACCCGGGGCGGCGGCTTCGGGCACGGTCAGGTCCATCTGGGGAGGTGCGATCACTGCACAGGACGCAAATGTAAATAATTCGTAACAACATTACAATTCGCGTCATTCGCAGGGGCTTTCCGGCGCAGAGCAGTGGCGGGCCGGGGTCAGAGCCCGTTGCCGCAGGCAATGGGCTCTGACCCCATCATCGGCGCCCAGGTGCAGGTCAGAGCCCTCCCGTGCGGGAGGGATCCGACCCACCTCGCACAAAAACAAACGGCCACCCGAAGGTGGCCGTCCGTCTGCATCGAAAGCAAACTGCGGGCTTACAGCGCCTGCAGTTCCTCGTTGGCGTTGCGCTTTTCCTTGGCCGCTGCCGGCACTGCAGCCGCAGCGGGCGATGCCGCGTTCGCATCCACCGGCACCTCCAGATACGGCAGATGCAGGGTCTGGCTGGTCAGCGTACGGATCTCGTTGACCAGCGCGGCGCTGTCGTTGAGCTTGCGCCCGTACGACGGCACGATCTCGCGCAGGCGGGCTTCCCAGCCGGCCTTCATCTGGTCCGGGAAGGCCTTGGCCATCAGGTCCAGCATGATCGGCGGCGAGGTCGACGCACCCGGCGAAGCGCCGAGCAGGGCGGCGAGGGTGTGGTCCTTGTCGGTCACGATCTCGGTACCGAACTGCAGCACCGGGCCCTTCAGCGGATCACGCTTGATGATCTGCACGCGCTGGCCGGCGGTGACCAGCTTCCAGTCACCCGGCTTGGCAGTGGGGAAGTACTTGACCAGCTCGGCCTGGCGGTCGGCATCGTTCAGGCGCGCCTGGCCCATCAGGTACTGCACCAGGTCCAGGTTGTCCTTGCCCACTTCCAGCATCGGGCCGACGTTGTTGTGGTTCACCGACGAGTACAGGTCCCACCACGAGCCGTGCTTGAGGAACTTGGTGCTGTACAGCGCGAACGGCCCGAACAGGACCACCGGCTTGCCGTCCAGCTTGCGCGCATCCAGGTGCGGCACCGACATCGGCGGCGAGCCGGTCTCGGCCATGCCGTAGGCCTTCACGCCGTGGCGCGAGGTCACGTCCTGGCCCTGGAAGGCGAGGAACTGGCCACCGACCGGGAAGCCGGCGTAGTCCTTCGATTCCGGAATGCCGGACATCTGCAGCAGCTTCAGTGCAGCGCCACCGGCACCGATGAACACGAAGCGGGCGTGGGTGGTGGACTCGGTGCCGGCCTTGAGGTCCTTCACCGTCACGTTCCAGCTCTTGTCGGCGTTCTGCCGCAGCGCGCTCACTTCGTGGTTGAGGTGCAGGCTGAAGTTCGGGCTGCGCTGCAGGCCGGCGGTCAGCTGGCGGGTGATCACGCCGAAATTGACGTCGGTGCCCAGCGGCATCCAGGTCGCGGCAACCTTCTGCTTCGGGTCACGGCCTTCCATCAGCAGCGGGGCCCACTGCTTGATCTGAGCCGGATCCTCCGAGTACTGCATGCCGTAGAACAGCGGATTCTTCACCAGGGCCTGCTGGCGCTTGTGCAGGTAGGCGATGTTGTCATCGCCCCAGACGAAGCTCATGTGCGGGGTCGGGTTGATGAAGTCGCTGGGCTGGCTCAGCCGGCCTTCCTTCACCTGGTGCGACCAGAACTGGCGCGAGACCTCGAACGATTCGGCGATGCCGACTGCGCGCTTGGTTTCGATGCTGCCGTCGGGCAGTTCCGGGGTGTAGTTCAGTTCGGCGAAGGCCGAGTGGCCGGTGCCGGCGTTGTTCCAGCCGTCGGAGCTTTCACCGGCGACGCCGTCGAGGCGTTCGTAGACCTGGATGTTCCAGTCCGGCTGCAGTTCCTGCAGGTAGGTGGCCAGGGTGATGCTCATGATGCCGGCGCCGACCAGCACAACGTCGACGGGCTTGTCGTTGCTGGCGGCGGGCACCGAGCGCTGGGTCAGCGGCCAGTACAGGAACAGCGCGGCGGCCAGCAACAGCAGCACGAGCAGGGCGAGAAGAGCCTTGCCAAATTTCTTCATGGGGGCGGGATCGTTGGCGGAGGGGAAGGGGTCAGGATGCGCGTGGGACAGGGAAAGGGCGTGAAGAAACAACGCCTTGCAGCATCCACATGCGATTCTAACCGGATCCGGTCTGTTTTTGATGCAACGCAGCATCCGGCGTTTCGCGCCATCCTCACCCGCTAGCGCCGGGTGATACCCGGCGAACGAAGCCTTGCCAGCGTCAGGCCATCCCTGGCGACAGCTTCACTCAGACCAGCTCAAGAATCTCGTCACCGGCCTCGTCGACCTGCCCGGTCGGGCGCCAGCCCAGGCGCCGGTAGAAGCCATGCGAGCGCGAGCGTGGGTCGGCCGAACAGGCCAGGAACAGGCGTTGGTGGCCGGCATCGCGGGTCAGGCTGACCACCTCCTGCAGCAGCTGCCGACCGATGCCGCGGCCTTCATACTCGGGCAGCAGGGCCAGCACCAGCACCTCGCCGCTGTCGCGGTCGGCGAAGCAGTAGCCGGCCATGCGCTCGCCCTCCCAGGCGACGCGGCCGATCGAATCGCCCTGGGCGATGCCGGCTGCCCAGCTGTCCTCGGTGATGCCCAGCTCTGCCAACTGCGCGGCGCTGAAGGCGTTCTCGCGGGTGCGCCCGCGCAGGTCGATGCAGGCGGCGGCATCTTCGGGGCGCGCATCGCGGACGAATACAGGCATGCAGGGCATCCTTGCGGTGATCGGCCGACCAGTATCCGCATCACGCATGGACCCGGTGTGTAGGGTTGATGGAGATCCGATGGAGCAAAAAGGGGACGGAGGGGATTAAGTCGTCTTTGCCCGATGTGTCGCTTGGGCCTTATACGACTTAATCCCCTCCGTCCCCTTTTCAGCGCTTGCGCCGGATCAGTGCCGAGGAGGCCTCCAGCACCGCGCGGGTCAGCAAGGCCATGGTCTGCACGTCGCCCTTCCAATGCTGCCAGTACAGCGGCACGTCTTCCCACGCGCGCTGGCGCACGTAGACCAGGCGGCCCGCGTCCAGGTGCCGCTTGACCAGCGGCAACGGATTCATCGTCCAGCCCATGCCGCCGAGGTTGGCCTGCACGAAGGCGCGCGTGGACGGAATCCACCAGGTCGGCGCGGTGCTGGGCAGGTCGTCGCCGGCCATGCGCCGGGCGAAGCGCGACTGCATGTCGTCCTTGCGGTTGAACACCAGCACCGGGGCCTGCGCCAGCGCCTGCGCGGTCACGCCCTTGGCGAAATGACGCTCGCGGAACTCGGGGGTACAGGTGGCGGCGTAGCGGATGCTGCCCAGTGCATGGATCTGGCAGCCCTGCACCGGCTCGTCCAGGGTGGTCACCGCGCCCAGCACCGTGCCCTGGCGCAGCAGCTCCACGGTGTGGTCCTGGTCCTCCACGCGCAGGTCCAGCGTAGTGCCGGTGGTCTGCGCGAACTGGTAGGCCGCCTGCGGGAACCAGGTTTCCAGGCTGTCGTGGTTCACCGCCACCGGGATGCTGGCCTGTGGCAGGTCCTCGTCGGCCAGGCCCATCCGGTGCAGCGCATCGTGCTCGAGCAGGGCGGTCTGCTCGGCCAGCTGCACCAGCAACTGCCCCTCGGCGGTGGCGGTGGCCGGGGTGCCGCGCTTGACCAGCAGCCGGCCGATCCGGTCCTCCAGCGCCTTGACCCGCTGCGAGATGGCGGACGGGGTGACATTCAGCGACTGCGCGGCGCGGTCGAAGCTGCCTTCGCGGATCACTGCGGCCAGGGCGCGCAGCTGGGCATGGTCGATACGCATCGAATTAAGTTTCGCTAATGTTGGTTTAGGAAGTTTAGCTCGTCTTTTTCATGTTGCGGCGCGACAATGGCGCCCGTTCCGGTGCTGTCCGCCTTCGCGAGGCACCGTCCCCCCAAGCAAGTAAAGGCAGTGAATCCATGTTCTCGGTCATCTCCGCCAGCACCGGCCTCGGTGCCTGGTTCTCTGGTGCAGCTACCGGCATCGGCCTGTTCGCCGTGGTCGGCGCCCAGAGCGCCTTCATCCTGCGCCAGGGCATCCTGCGCAAGCACATCGTGCCGGTGGTCGCCACCTGTGCGGCCATCGATGCGATCTTCATCTTTGCCAGCGTGGCCGGCCTGCGCACGCTCACTTCGGCGCTGCCGTGGCTGACCACCGCCGTGCTGTGGACCGGCGTGGCGTTCCTGGCCTGGTACGCGATGAAGTCGGCGCGCCGCGCGATCGCCGGTGGCGGCGGCATGGGCGAGGCTGACAGCGACGACGGCAGCCGCCGCGCGGTGCTGATGGCGGCGGTCGGTTTCTCGCTGATCAACCCGCACTTCTGGCTGGACATGATGGTGATCGGTTCGATCGCCGAGAACTTCGGCAACGCCCGCATGGCCTTCGCTGCCGGTGTGGTCACCGCCAGTTGCCTGTGGCTGACCGCGCAGGGCCTGGGCGCGCGCCTGCTGGCGCCGCTGTTCACCAAGCCCAGCACCTGGCGCGTGCTCGACGGCACCATCGCGGTGATCCTCAGCATCCTGGCCCTCACGTTGGCGGTGCGCGGGGTCCACTGACCCGGCGCACGCCCCCCGAACCCACGTCCTGACTCTCTCTCCAAGGTAGTGGTAACGACGGCACCGGCAACGGTGCCGTCGTTTTTTGTACGCCACTGGCGGGCCGGGCACTGGCCTGCCTAGAATCGGCCAGCCGGGACAAGGGGTCCAGGCAGGGGGAGAGAAGGATGCACAAGCGCTGGCTGGCCGCCATCATCGTGGCGGGATTGTGGTGTGGAACCGCTGCTGCGATCGATCTGGGCGCCTATGTGCGAGCGGACAAGTTCGGCGATGTCATGCTGTCTCCCGGGGGCGATTATCTGGCCGCGACCGTGCCTGCGGACGGCTTCACCGCTGTGATCATCCTTCGTACGGACGACAACACGCCGGTGGGCAACCTGCGCCCACCACTCAATTCGCATGTCTTCGGCCTGCACTGGGTCAACAACGATCAGGTGATGTTCGGTCTGGCGCAGAAGTTCGGTACCCGCGACGCGCCGTGGGCCACCGGCGAGCTGCTGACACTGGATGCACGCACCGGACGACCGGAACTACTGGTGGGCTACCGCGACCTTGGCCTGCGCGTGCGGCCCAAGTACCGGACGTCGGCCGCGGCGTTCCTCAGTGACGCCCTGCCTGGCGATGATGCGCACGTGGTCATCGCGGTAGGCGGATCGCGGCTGGATGCCAACGGTTATGCGGCCCAGCTGGAACTGGCAAGCGGCAAGCAGCGGCTGCTGGCCCGCGCGCCGATGCCGGGTGCCTCCTATGTGGTGGATGCCCGCGGCGACGTACGTTTTGTACAGGGCGCCGGTATTGACAACGTCCATCGGCTCTACCACCGCAACGGTGGCGACTGGGCGCTGGTCAACGATGAGAAACGGAGTGGTCGCAGCGAGGCGGCGCTGGGCTTTTCCGCCGACGGCCAGCTGGCCTACCTGCTCAGCGAGCAGCCCAGCGGCCCCGATGCCATCGTCAGCTGGAACCCGGCCACGCAGGAGCGCAAGGTCGTGCTGCGCGATGAGGTTGTCGATCCGGCGCGACTGATCCGCAGCCCGGGTAGCACCGTGCCGGTCGGCGCGCTGTTCCTGGGAAACACGCCGCATACCCGGTTCTTCGACGAAAGCTCGGACGAGGCACGGTTGTACCGCAGCCTGGAGGCGGCCTTCCCCGGGCGTACAGTATTCATCACCTCCAGTACCCGCGACGGTCGCCGGCTGCTGGTGGAAACCGGGTCCGGTTCCAATCCGGGCGAGTTCTACCTCTACGACCGCGACCGCAACCAGGCGCGCTTCCTGATGGCGCGCAGCGAATGGATTGATCCGGAGAGCACTGCGTCGGTGCGGCCGGTCCTGCTGAAGGCGCGTGACGGGCTGGAGCTCCATGGATTCCTGACAGTCCCGCATGGCAGCACTGGCCGTGACCTGCCGATGGTGGTGGTGCCGCATGGTGGGCCGATCGGGATATTCGACAACGGCGGTTTCGACCACGAGAACCAGTTGCTGGCCGCTGCCGGCTACGCCGTGCTGCAGATCAATTTCCGCGGCTCGGGCAACTACGGCCGTGCCCACAGCCGGGCAGCACTGAAACAGTGGGGGCGCGCGATGCAGGACGACGTGACCGACGCCACGCGCTGGGCGATCAGCGAAGGCATCGCCGATGCCCGGCGCATCTGCATCTACGGTGCCAGCTACGGTGCCTACTCGGCGATGATGGGCGCCGCGCGCGAACCGGGGCTGTACCAGTGCGCGGCCGGCTATGTGGGCGTCTACGACCTGCCGCTGATGTTTACTGGCGGCGATATCCAGGACCGCGATTCCGGAATGAGCTACCTGCGCGAGTGGCTGGGTGATCCGGCCACGCTGGGCGCGGTCTCGCCGGTCAACCTGGCCGAGCGGATCAGGGTGCCGGTGTTCCTGGCGGCCGGTGGTCAGGACAAGCGCGCCCCGATCCAGCACACCGAGCGCATGGAAGCGGCGCTCAAGCGTGCCGGTACGCCGGTGGAAAGCCTGTACTACAAGACCGAAGGGCACGGCTTCTATACTCAGGCCCATCGCAGCGAGTACTACGGCAAGCTGCTGGCGTTCCTGTCGCGCAGCCTGGGTGGCAAGACCGCCACGACTGCGGCTGCGGACGGCAAGGGCAGGGCGCCGTAACGCAAGGGCGGCGGATGATCCAACCGCCGCCCCGGTTCCTGCCTGCGCGTGGGCTTACTTCACCCCGTGCATCATCTTCTTCAACAGTGGCGCGGCAATGAAAGCGGCCAGCGCACAGCCCAGGCCGATCCACATCAGCAGCCAGAACAGGTGCGCATAGGCACCGGCGGCGGCCACCATGTCCAGCGATTCGCCTTCCGGCACCTCGATCGCGGCCAGCTTGCCGAACAGCGCGGCCAGCGTCTCCGAGAAGGCGGTGGCCAGGAACCAGGTGCCCATCATCAGGCTCATCACCCGCGGCACGGCCAGTTGGGTCACCGCCGACAGGCCGACCGGCGACAGGCACATCTCGCCACTGGCCAGCAGGAAGTAGGCCAGCACCAGCCACCACACGCTGGCCATCTCGCCGGTGGCGCCCACCTGCTGCGCGGCCAGTGCCAGCGGCACGAACGACAGTGCGCCGATCACCAGGCCCCAGGCCGACTTCACCGGCTTGCCTGGTTCCCACCCGCGGCGGTCCATCCACGTCCACAGTGCGGCGAAGGCCGGTGCCAGCAGCACCAGGAACAGGCCGCCGAGATAGGTGAGCGAGCCGGCGGTCTGCGGAATCACCAGGCAGTCGCGCACCAGCAGCACCAGCATCAGCACGACGATGGCGGCGAAGAACGTGCGCGGCGCAGCCGAACCCGGACGACGCTCGGACAACCGCGCGCTGACCACGAAGCCCAGCGGTGCCAGCAGCAGTGAGAGGATCGACCACGGCAGCGGCGTACCGCCGGTGATCACCAGCGAGGGCACGATGTCCTTGGTCAGCAGCCGGTCGGTGAAGGTCACCCACGAGCCGTAGGACTGCTCGTACATGGTGAAGAACACCAGCGCCATGAAGATCAGCACCATCAGCGCGATCATCTGCTGGCGCTGTACCGGCGTGCACTTGCTGCCGGTGAACCAGGCGAACCAGACCAGCACGCCGCCCAGCACCACCACCATCAACATCAGTGCCAGGCTGATTTCACCGCCCAGCGCGAACGCGCCGTTGCCGGCCGCCCACATCAGCCACGCCACCGGCACCACACCGAGCACCGCGCACAGATAGATGAGCCATTCGCGCGGCAGGCCCAGCACCTTCTGCTTCAACGCCGCCGGTTGCGGCGGCTCGGCGTGGCCCTGCAGGTACTTCTGGCCCCACAGGAACATGGCCAGGCCGGCCAGCATGCCGATGCCGGCCGCACCGAAACCGTACTTCCAGCCGTAGGCCTCGCCGAGGAAGCCGCACACCAGCGATGAGAACAGCGCGCCCAGGTTGATGCCGGCGTAGAACAGCGAGAAACCCGAATCGCGGCGCGGATCGTCCTTGGCGTACAGCTTGCCGACAATGGTGGAGATGTTCGGCTTGAGGAAGCCGACGCCCATGATGATCAGCGCCAGCGACAGGTAGGTCACCGCCAGTGCCGAGGTGTCGCGCACCACTTCGCCGTTCACCCGGTACGCAGCGTGGCCTTCGAAGGCCATGCCGAGGTGGCCGAGTACCAGCAGGATGCCGCCGAACAGCACGGCCCGGCGCATGCCCAGCCAGCGGTCGGCCAGCATGCCGCCGAATACAGGGATGCAGTACACCAGGCCACCGTAGGCGCCGAGCAGGTCCAGGCCGGCCTTGTCGCCGAACAGGTGGTACTTGGTCAGGTACAGCAGCAACAGCGCCTTCATGCCGTAGAAGGAGAAGCGCTCCCACATTTCGGTGAAGAAGCAGACGTAGACGCCCTTGGGGTGACCCAGGAAGTCTTCGGAAGCGATAGCGGTGGAATTCATCGCGGAATTATAGGCCTGTGGCCCGATCCGCTTTCAGTAGATCCACGCCATGCGTGGATTGCCGGACTGGCCTGGGCGATCACAGGTACCGCAACCACGCCAGGTCACGCCTTCGCGCCTTGAACCGCGCGAATGCCCGGATCGGCGGGTACAGCACCACCGCCAGCGCGCAGGCCACCAGCAGCAGGCCGCTGACCGAATCCAGGGCATACAACTCGCCATGGGTCGGCCCCCAGGCCGCCAGCGCGCCCAGGTACAGCGCCTTCAGCACATACAGGTGCAGCAGGTAGAAGAACATCGGCGCGGCGCCGATATCGGCCAGCGGGCGCAGCGCACGCGCCAGTGGCGGCCATTCGTACAGGCGCAGCAGCAACAGCCCTACGCCCAGGGTCAACAGCAGGAACTGCAGCGACGGCGGGTACTTGGTGATGTTGAGCACGCTCATCCAGGTGCGCAGTGCTGTGGTCTGGTACTGCCAAGGGGCATCCCCGTACTCGTTGGCGAACCGCAGTAAGGCGAACAGCGCCAGCGCGCCGACGCCTGCCCACAGCAGCCAGTGATGACGCTGCGCCGGCGCGCGCTCGCGGGCGAACCAGGGCCCCATCAGATAACCCAGGGCGATCACCCCGATCCACGGCAGCACCGGATAGGAGGTGCGCAGGCGCAGCGCGCCGGCCTCGATCCAGTCGCGCTGGTGCAGCACTTTCCACAACAGCGCCAGCAGGCCATTGCCTTGCACCCGCAAGCCGTCGAACAGGTTGTGCCCGGCCACCACCGCGATTGCCAGCACCAGCAGGGCCGGGCGCGGCAGCCAAAGTAGCCCGGCCAGCGCGATCATGCTCAGCCCGATGGCCCAGATCACCTGCAGGTACAGGGTTTCCGGCGGCAGCTGGAAGGTCCAGGCGAAATTCACCAGGGTCAGTTCCAGCACGACCAGGAACAGCCCGCGCTTGAGCAGGAACGCGGCCGTGGCCCGGCGCGGATCCGCCTGGCGCTGGCCGTACAGCCAGGCCGACAGGCCGGTCAACAGGACGAACACGGGTGCGCACAGGTGGGCCAGCAGACGGCAGGCGAACAGCGCGGGGGAGACCGTCGCCGCGTCCATCGGGTCGCTCACCTGGTGCTGCAGGAAGAAGGTCTCGCGCACGTGGTCGAGCAACATCAACAGCATCACGGTGCCGCGCAGCTGGTCGATGGAGGCCAGGCGGGTAGTGGGGGAAGGGGCCACGTACGAGGTTCGGTCGGCGTGACAGGATATAACATTACAATTGCGTCTTTCCAGCGTGTGCTGGGCGGTTCCGACGAGCGCGCGCGTCGGCTCAGGGCAGGCAAACCGAGGGGCTCCAGCCCAGCGCCTCGTCGTAGTGGACCTGGATTGCTCGCAGGCTCCCGTCGGGGTTGGCCTTCAAGCAGAATCGGGCGCTGTGGTGTTGCGTGGCGCCGGTCCTGGTGGCCGACAGCGAAACGTCGTACAGGCGTCCGGGCTGCAGCGGCATCGCCGTCCGCCTTGAAATGGCGTTGGCTGGCAGTTCTCCGTAGACCACGCAGGCTCCGGGTGGAAGTGGGATTGATGCGGGATGGGCAAAGTAGAACGACCATTGCCGCCGCAGCGGTGGAGTAATTGCGTCATGCACCTCCACACCAAACACCTCCGGAGTTTTACCGATACGCTTGCGCTCCTTCCTGGGTAGTCCGAAACAAGGTTTGCCGGCGTGGTCGGTGATCTCGACTGCGCCAATGCGGCTCCAGGCAGATGCGTAATCGCAAAGCGGCATCAGGCAGGTCAGGGTCACGACAGCCACGACCGGTAATTTGATCAGGCGGATCCGCAGTGGGGTGTTCATCGGGCGGCTCAGCGTCATCGGTTCAGATCATGAACACGATGCACGGGGCGTCGAGGCACTTCAAACGATGATGGCTGGAATGCTGCAGTACTGGTTGGCCTGGCCCCTGCAGGACAAAGAGACCGCGAGGCCCGGCAGCCGTCCGGCATGTGCCCCATGCGCTTGATGCGTTGGCCGAGTTTGGCCAGAAGCGACTATCTCACTGCCGACCTGGCCGCAACCCTCCCGAACCGCACTGGACTTGCCGCCTCCTGAACGCTAGCGTGCAAGGGATTTTTTGCCAGCAGGGGCTTCCATGAACCACGACGCTGCGCCCAAGCAGCTCACCTTCCGCGCTGTGGCCCTGGCCATCGTGCTGGCGGTGGTGCTGTCGGCCGCAAACGCCTACCTCGGTCTGTTCGCAGGCCTGACCATCGCCACCGCCATTCCCGCCGCGGTGATTTCCATGGGCGTGCTGCGCCTGCTGGGCGGTGGCTCCATCCTTGAAAACAACATCGTGCAGACCGGTGCTTCGGCCGGTTCGTCGATCGCCGCCGGTGTGATCTTCACCATCCCGGCGCTGGTGATCATGGGCTACTGGCCGGACTTCAAGTACTGGTGGGTGCTGGGCATCGCCGGCCTCGGCGGCCTGCTGGGCGTGTTGTTCTCGGTGCCGCTGCGTCGTTCGATGATCGTCGAAGACCCGCTTCCGTTCCCGGAAGGCAAGGCTGCGGCCGAAGTGCTCAAGGCCGGTGAGAATCCGGGCCCGGGCCTGAAGATCCTCGGCCTGTCGGCGGTGATCGGTGCCTTCGTCAAGCTGGCCGCGGAAAGCGGCATGCGCCTGATCCCGGATGCCTGGGCCACCTCGGCCTACGTCGGCAGCTCCAAGGTCACCGCCTTCATCGGTACCAACCTGTCGCCGGCACTGCTGGGCGTGGGCTACATCGTCGGCCTCAACGTCGGCATCGTGGTGGTGTCCGGTTCGATCCTGACCTGGCACATCGCCATTCCGATCTACCAGGCGTTCTTCATGAACACCGATCCGGCACTGGCCGCGTCGGTTGCCGCGGCTTCGTCCACCGAGGCGGCGTTCGCCATCTGGGGCGCGAAGATGCGCTACCTGGGTGTCGGCGCGATGCTGATCGGTGGCATCTGGACCTTGATCTCGCTGCGCAAGTCGCTGCTCAACGGCGTCAAGAGCGGCTTTGCCGCCGCCCGCAAGAGCGGTGGCCCGGTGCTGGCGCACACCGAGCGCGACCTGCCGATGAAGTGGATGCTGGTGGCCCTGGTGGTCTTCGTGCTGCCGCTCCTGGCCCTGTACCAGGCCATCGTCGGCCAGTGGCACGTGTCGATCCCGATGACCCTCATCATGATCGTCGCCGGTTTCCTGTTCGTGTCGGTCTCGGCCTACCTGGCCGGCCTGATCGGTTCGTCCAACAACCCGGTCTCGGGCATCACCATCTCCACCATCCTGTTCGCCTCGGCCGTGCTGGTCGTGCTGCTGGGCGCCGACGGCCTGAAGCCGGTCGGTGCCGGCGGCGCGCCGCTGGGCGCCGTGGCCGCCATCATGATCGGCGCGGTGGTGTGCTGCGCCGCTGCGGTTGGTGGTGACAACCTGCAGGACCTCAAGGCCGGCTACATCGTCGGCGCCACCCCGTGGAAGCAGCAGCTGATGCTGGGCATCGGTGCCTTCTCGTGTGCGCTGATCATGGCGCCGGTGCTGAACCTGCTGGCCACCGCCTACGGCATCGGCGTGAAGTCCGAGCTGCACCCGAACGCGCTGGCCGCGCCGCAGGCCAACCTGATGGCCTCGGTGGCCAAGGGCCTGTTCGGTGGTGAACTGCCGTGGACCTTCATCGGCATCGGTGCCGTGGTCGGTGCTGCCATCATCGCCTTCGACAGCTGGCTGAAGTCGCGCAACGCCCGCTTCCGCGTGCCGGTGCTGGCCGCCGCCATCGGCATCTACCTGCCGCTGGAGCTGATGGTGCCGATCTTCCTCGGCGGCCTGATCGCCCACTTGGTCGAGCGCTTCCACAAGGTGCGCGCCGATGACGAAGAAGGCCGCGACCGCGTGCACAAGCCGGGCGTGCTGTTCGCCGCGGGCCTGATCACCGGCGAAGCGCTGATGGGCATCGCCATCGCGATTCCGATCGTGGTCAGCAGCCGCGCCGACGTGCTGGCCGTGCCGTTCCACCTGCCGGGCGCGCAGTGGATCGGCCTGGCCGTGCTGTTCCTGGTCGGCTGGCTGATCTACCGCACCGGCAAGTACGCCAAGGCGTAAGGGGCTCTGCCCCTGGGTTCAACGGGTAGTGCCGGCCGCTGGCCGGCAATCCCGTGATACCCCTGGTTGCCGGCCAGCGGCCGGCACTACCGCAGACCGCGCTACGGCGCGGTTTGCTGTTTCTGGCGACGGGGCCAACCCCGCAGGCAGCCATGACCGATGGCCTTGGCAGCCCCGGCTGTACGGGCCTACCATCGGTTTTTTGCCGTCCTGCGGAGACCCCGATGAAACTGCGTCATGCCCTGCTGCCACTGAGCCTGCTGGCCGCCCTGCCCAGCGTCGCCGCTGCCCGTGGCCTGGAAGTCCGCGACATGGTGGCCATGGACCGCGTCTCCGCGCCGGTGCTGACCGCTGACGGTGGCACCGTGGTGTTCGCCAAGCGCAGCGTCGATGCCAACCTGAAGGCCTCCACCGCGCTGTTCGCGCGCAACCTGCGCACCCGCGATGCAGCGCCGCCGAAGCAGATCACCCCGGCCGGCTGGAACGTCAATTCCGCTTCGCTGTCGGCCGATGGCCAGACCGTGTATTTCCTCAGTGCCAGGAACGGCAGCCAGCAGCTGTACGCGCAGCCGATCAGCGGCGGTGCTCCGCGCCAGCTGACCGATTTCCCGGTCGACGTGGACAGCTACCACGTGTCGCCGCAGGACGACCGCGTGCTGTTCAGCGCCGGCGTGTTCCAGGCCTGTGCCTCGGACCTGGCCTGCACCGAGAAGAAGCTGAAGGAAAAGAAGGACGCCAAGGCCAGCGGCCAGGTGTGGGATTCGCTGTTCGTGCGCCACTGGGACACCTGGAACGACGGTCGCCGCAACACCCTGTTCGTCGCTCCGCTGCCGACGGCCAAGGCCGGTGCGGTCAAGGGCGCGTCGGCGCTGAGCGCGACCATCGATGGTGATGCGCCGTCCAAGCCGTTCGGCGGCAATGATGACTTCGCGTGGTCGCCGGACGGCGCCAGCGTGGTGGCCAGCATCCGCGTGGCCGGCAAGCAGGAGCCGTGGTCGACCAACTTCGACCTGTACCGCTTCGACGCCGCCGGCAAGCAGGCACCGGTCAACCTGACCGCCTCCAACCCGGCCTGGGATGCCGGCCCGGTGTTCAGTGCGGACGGCAAGACGCTGTTCTACCGTGCGATGAAGCGCCCGGGCTTCGAGGCCGACCGCTTCGGCCTGATGGCGATGGACCTGGCCAGCGGCAAGACCCGCGAAATCGCGCCGCAGTGGGATCGCTCGGCGGGCGGCATCACCCTGTCCGCCGATGGTGCCAGCATCTACACCACGGCCGATGACCTTGGCGAACACCCGCTGTTCCAGATCGACGTGGCCAGCGGCAAGGCCACCAAGCTGATCGGCGACGGCAGCGTGACCTCGGTGGATGTGGCCGGCAACAGCGTGGCGATCACCCGCAACAGCCTGAAGAGCAACGACCAGGTGCTGGTCGGCCTGCTGCCGGCTGCGGGCGAGGCCATCGGCGAACTGCGCGCGCTGACCCCGGCCGCTGGTGAGGTGCTGAAGGACGTCAGCTTCGGCGACTACGAGCAGTTCGAGTTCAAGGGCTGGAACAACGACACCGTGCATGGCTATGTGGTCAAGCCGCACAACTACCAGGAAGGCAAGTCCTACCCGGTCGCGTTCCTGATCCACGGTGGCCCGCAGGGCAGCTTCGGCAATGGCTGGAGCTACCGTTGGAATCCGCAGACCTACGCGGGCCAGGGCTACGCCGTGGTGATGATCGACTTCCACGGTTCCACCGGCTACGGCCAGGCCTTCACCGATGCGATCAGCCAGCACTGGGGCGACCGCCCGCTGGAAGACCTGCAGAAGGGCTGGGACGCGGCGCTGAAGAAGTATTCCTTCCTCAACGGTGACAAGGCCTGTGCGCTGGGCGCCAGCTACGGCGGCTTCATGGTCAACTGGATCGCCGGCAACTGGAACAGCCCGTTCAAGTGCCTGGTCAACCACGACGGCGTGTTCGACCAGCGCATGATGGGCTACGCCACCGAAGAGCTGTGGTTCACCGAGTGGGAGCAGGGCGGCACGCCGTACCAGAAGGCCGCGAACTACGAGAAGTTCAACCCGGTCAACCACGTGGCGGACTGGAAGAAGCCGATCCTGGTCATCCACGGCCAGCAGGACTTCCGCATTCCGGTCGAGCAGGGCCTGGCCGCGTTCACCGCTGCCCAGCGCCAGGGCATCGAATCGAAGTTCCTGTACTTCCCGGATGAAAACCACTGGGTGCTGAAGCCGAACAACAGCATCCTGTGGCATGACACCGTCAATGCCTGGCTGAAGCAGCACATCGGCAACTGATGACTGCAGCGCCGCCCTTCGGGGCGGCGCTTTTGTTTCGCCATCTGCTTTACCGGTGGGGGCCGACCGTTGGTCGGCACACCCTCATGATCCGCCGCCAACAGCAGCCGGCCAGCGGCCGGCTCTACCCAGAGCACCTGCATGATCCAGAACGACATCGTCGTCTTCGGCTTGATCGCCGCCACCCTTGGCGCCGTTTTCTGGACCGCTTCGCGCGAGCAGGGCCTGTGGAAGCGCTTCTACACCTTCGTGCCGGCGCTGCTGCTGTGCTACCTGATTCCCGGCATCTACAACACCGTCGGCCTGATCGATGGGCAGAACACCAAGCTCTACAACCCGATCGCCCGCGACATCCTGCTGCCGGCAGCGTTGATCCTGCTGACCCTGGCGGTGGACATCAAGGGCATCCTGCGGCTGGGCCCGAAGCTGGTGCTGATGTACCTGGGCGCCTCGGCCAGCATCATGCTCGGTGCGGTGGTGGCGTTCCTGGCGATGCGCGCGCTGCATCCGGAAACCGTGGCCGGTGACACCTGGGCCGGCATGGCCGCATTGGCAGGCAGCTGGATCGGTGGCGGTGCCAACATGCTGGCAATGCGCGAAGTATTCGACGTCAATGCGACCACGTTCGGCCAGTTCGCGGTGGTCGATGTGGGTGTCGGCTACGTGTGGATGGCCGCACTGATCTTCCTGGCGGGGCGGGCAGCGAAGATCGACGCGCGCAGTGGCGCCGATACTTCGGCCATCGATGAACTGAAGGAGCGCATCGCGCGCTTCCAGGCCGAACACGAGCGCATTCCCAGCCTCACCGACCTGATGCTGATCGTGGCGGTGGCCTTCGGCGGCGTGGGCCTCTCGCACGCCATCGGCGCGCCGCTGGCAGCATGGTTCAAGGCCAACGTCAGCTGGGCCTCGCAGTTCAGCCTGGACGCGCCGTTCGTGTGGGTGGTGGTGCTGTCGACCACGCTGGGCCTGAGCCTGAGCTTCACCCGTGCGCGCACGCTGGAAGGCGCGGGCGCATCGCGCCTGGGCTCGCTGCTGCTGTACTTCCTGATTGCCTGCATCGGCATGCAGATGGATCTGCTGGCGCTGCTGGATCGCCCGTGGCTGTTCCTGCTCGGCCTGATCTGGATTGCCGTGCACATCGTGCTGCTGTGGTGCCTGGGCAAGCTGCTGAAGGTGCCGTTCTTCTATTTCGCCATCGGTTCGCAGTCGAACATCGGTGGACCGGCCTCTGCGCCGGTGGTGGCCGCGGCGTTCCATCCGGCACTGGCGCCGGTGGGCGTGCTGCTGGGCACGATGGGCTATGCCACCGGCACGTACCTGGCTTACATCGTCGGCATCACCCTGCGCGCGCTGGCCGGGCAGGGCTGATGGGGTAGTGCCGGCCGCTGGCCGGCAACCCGGTGATGCTTCACGGGTTCATGAGGTTGCCGGCCAGCGGCCGGCACTACCGATGCGTTACGCCACCGGCAACCCGCGTTCGACCAGCCACGCCTTCGCGTCTTCGGCGTCCTGCTCGAACCGCGCAGAGTGAAAAGAGGGGCGCCGCAAGGTCCGACGCGTCGCCACGCGCCCGTGGCCAACCACGCCCGCGGCTTTACGCAACCGGCAAGCCGCGTTCGACCAGCCACGCCTTCGCGTCTTCGGCGTCCTGCTCAAACCACGCCTGTGTCGACCCCAGCCGATACGTGTACCCCCAGGCATCCATATCGGCCATCAACCGCGCACTGCCGACACCAGGCAAACGCCCGGCCAGCACGATCTGCAGGTAGCAGGTGGCATCTTCCTCCGCCACCGAATCGGTGGCGTCGGTGTGCACCTGCGCGCGCCGCTCCGGCGGCAATACGATCAGGTGGCAGGCTTCATGCAGCATCGAATGCACCGGGGTGTCATCGCGCACATAGACATTGCTGGCGATGATGCCCGCCTCGGGCTCGCCCCAGTAGCTGCCGGGAATCGGTTCGCCTGCGGCCACGTGGTGCAGGCGAAGGCCATGCGCGGCGAGCAGGCATTGCGCGTCGGCGAAGGCGATGTCGCCCACGCAGGTGATGTCCACGGCGGTTGTCGTATCGGTCATGCAGGTCACGCGGCCCCGCCCATGCAGGCACGGGCGGGGCGGGGCATCAGGGTTTGTCCGGGCCTTCAGGCAGCGCCACGGAGATGTCCAGCACATCGTGCTGGCCATCCTTCACCAGGTCGACCTTCACCGCATCGACGTCGATGTTCACGTACTTCTTGATCACTTCCAGCAGCTCGCGCTGCAGCAGCGGCAGGTAGTCCGGGCCACCGCGGTGGCTGCGTTCCTGCGCGATGATGATCTGCAGGCGGTTCTTTGCGGTTTCGGCGGTGGTCTTCTTCGCTTTGAGGAAATCGAACAGGCCCATGCTTACCCTCCGAACAGCTTGCTGAAGAAGCCCTTCTTCTCGACGCTGGTGAAGCGCATCGGGCGATCTTCGCCGAGGATGCGCGCGACGGCGTCGTCATACGCCTGGCCGGCAGCGGATTCGACATCCAGGATCACCGGTTCGCCCTTGTTGGACGCATTGAGCACGTCGCCCGATTCGGGGATCACGCCGATGGCCTTCAGCCCCAGCACTTCCTCGACGTCGGCGATGCTGAGCATCTCGCCGGTTTCCACGCGCAGCGGGGTGTAGCGGGTCAGCAGCAGGAAGGCAGGCACGTTCTGGCCGGATTCGGCCTTGTGGGTCTTCGAGTCCAGCAGGCCGATGATGCGGTCGGAGTCGCGCACCGAGGACACTTCCGGGTTCACCACCACCACGGCGCGGTCGGCGAAGTACATCGCCAGGAACGCTCCCTTCTCGATGCCGGCCGGCGAGTCGCAGATGATGTAATCGAAGCCATCGGCGGCCAGGTCCTTCAGGACCTTGCCCACGCCTTCCTGGGTCAGTGCGTCCTTGTCGCGGGTCTGCGAGGCGGCCAACACATACAGGTTGTCGAAGCGCTTGTCCTTGATCAGGGCCTGCTTGAGGGTGGCTTCGCCATGCACGACGTTGACGAAGTCGTACACCACGCGGCGTTCGCACCCCATGATCAGGTCGAGGTTGCGCAGGCCGACGTCGAAGTCGATCACCGCCACCTTCTTGCCGCGCCGCGCCAGGCCACAGGCCAGGCTCGCGCTGGAAGTGGTCTTGCCCACGCCGCCCTTGCCGGAGGTGACTACGATGATTTCAGCCAAAGGACTTCTCCTGGTTCTGCATTAGTTTGGGGCTGCGTCAGTCCAGCGCAGCGATCTTGATCTGGTCCTGTTCCAGCCACACCTGCACGGCCTTGCCGCGCAGGTTGTCCGGAACATCGTCCAGTACCTTGTAGTGGCCTGCAATGGCCACCAGTTCCGCATGGAAATCACGGCAGAAGATGCGTGCCGCGGTGTTGCCCTGGGCCCCTGCCAGCGCGCGGCCGCGCAGGGTGCCGTAGATATGGATGCTGCCATCGGCGATGACCTCGGCGCCGGCGCCGACGGTGGCCATCACGGTCAGGTCGCAGTTCTCCGCGTACAGCTGCTGGCCCGAACGCACGTTGCCCAGCTGCATGCGGCCTGGCTGCGGCGCGGCTGCATCGGCGATCTTGGCCACCGGTGCGGCCGGGGCTGGCTTCGGTTCGGCGCGCGCGGCGCGGCGCGGTTCCGGTGCGGGCGGCGGCGGAGCCGCTTCGGCCTCGGCACGTTCGTACTGGGCGCGGAACTTGGCCAGCAGCGGCAGGCCAAGCTGCTGCGAGAGCAGGTCGACCGCGCTGGTGCCATAAGCCAGCGCCACCGGCAGCACGCCGGCGCTGCGCAGGCCATCGACCAGCGCCTGCGCGGTGGCCACGTCCGGAACCTGGCTCAGGCCGCCGAAATCGAGGATCACCGCCGCGCGGCCGAACAGCTTCGGCGCGCGGGTCACGCGCTCGCGCATTTCCTGCACGAGGCGTTCGACATCAAGGGTACGGATGCGAAGGTTGGCGATGCCCACCTGGCCGATCTTCAGTTCACCGGCCTGTTCGTAATCGAAATTCACCGCCACGCTCAGGTCCCCGTCGGCCGCTGTGCCTGCGCCGGCAGCTGCCGGGCGCGTGTCCATGCCACATCCGGCAGCTTGCCGCCGTAGGTCTCCTGGACCCACGGGTAGCTGCACAGTTCCTTGGCCAGCATGCTGGCACGCACATCGACCTGGGCCATGGTGTTCTGGCCCAGCTCGCGGAAGCCGAAGCTGCCGTGGAAGAGCAGGGCGGCATCGGCGCCGTGGTCGAGGAAGACTTCGCAGGTCATCTGCGGGTAGCGCAGCTCGGCAAAGCTCTGCGCGTCGGCATAGAACGCACGGCCGACGCCACCGCCGCGGCGGCGGCTGGCGACCACGATGCGGTCGATGTAGAAGAAGGGGGTGTCCAGCTGCTGCTTGAACCAGGCGAAGTTGCTGCTGTCGTGCTGGCTGTCGCTGCCGAAGCCGATCAGGAAGCCGGCCAGGTTGCCGTCGCGCTCGGCGACGCGGAAATACTCAGCGGTTTCATAGAACAGGCGCAGGCGGGCCGCATCCAGGGGAAGGATGGCCAGGCCAGCGTTGTTGTTCAAAGCCAGGACGGAATCGAGCTCGTGCTCGCGCACGTCGCGGATGACAATCGACATTGTGACTCCGTGGGGTAACGCGGTTGGTCCATCAAGGGACCCTGCGCACGATTATTGCATGCCCGGGGTGGGCTGCGGCATGAACAGGCGACCGGGCAGGCATGACTTCCGTGGGGTGCGGTGTGCAGGCCGGGCCCGTAGAGTGCTGGCATGTTGGGAGTCCTCAGCCATACCCGCGTCCTTCGCCTGGCCGGCCTGTTCACCTGGGTCATGGTCGGTCTGCCCTTGGCGTACTCGCAGTTCGAGAACCTGCACAGCCGCGGTGACATGGGCGGCTGGGCGGTCCTGCTGTTCGTCGCCTACCTGTCCTTCGGCACCTCCTATTACTGGCTGACCCGCATCCTGCGCAGCGACAGCCCCACCAGCTGGCTGGACCGCGGCCTGCTGCTGCTGCTGACGATTTCGGCGCTGGGCGTCAGCTTCCTCAGCGGCTCGGGCCTGGGCAGCATCCTGATGATGGTGGCCGCCGGGGTCATTCCGTGGATGCTGTCGGTGCGGCTGGGCGTGCTGTGGCTGCTGGTCAGCCAACTGGCGGTGGCCCCGGTCTACTACTTGCTGCTGCGCTTCCCGTTGTTCGAAGCGGTGATGCAGTCGCTGCTGTACGGCGGCTTTTCCATGTTCATCTTCGTGACCAGCCTGGTTGCCCGGCAGCAGACCGAGGCGCGCGACGAACAGCGCCGGCTCAATTCAGAGCTGCGTGCCACCCGCGCCTTGCTTGCCGAGAGTGCCCGCGTCAATGAGCGCACCCGCATCTCGCGCGAGCTGCATGACCTGCTGGGCCACCAGCTGACCGCGCTGACTCTGAACCTGGAAGTGGCCGGGCACCTGGCCGAAGGGCAGGCGCTGGAGCACGTGAAGCGCTCCCACACCTTGGCCAAACTGCTGCTGGGCAACGTGCGCGAGGTGGTCAGCCAGCTGCGCGAGACCGGCGCGATCGACCTGGCCGCGGCGCTGCGCCCGCTGACCGAGAACGTGCCCTCGCTGGACATCCAGCTGGAGATCGAGGATCCGCTGAACGTGGAGGACCCCCAGCGGGCCCACGTCCTGCTGCGCTGCACGCAGGAGATCATCACCAACGCAGTGCGCCACGCCGGTGCGCGCCACCTGTGGATCAAGGTGTACCGTGAAGCCCCGGACCGGGTGGTGGTGGAGGCCCGCGACGACGGTGTCGGCGCGGACATGGTCAATGTGGGCAATGGCTTGCGCGGCATGCGCGAGCGCCTGCAACAATGTGGTGGCCAGCTGCAGATCGAGACCCGTCCCGGTGAAGGCTTCCGCCTGCGGGCAACGGTGCCGGCAACGGTGCTGGTGGCCGCCCTTACCAAGGTTCCTGAAGGAGTACGTTGATGATTCGCGTCTGCCTGGTCGATGACCAAACCCTGGTGCGGCAGGGAATCCGCTCCCTGCTGGCGCTCGACGATGGCATCGAGGTGGTGGCCGAGGCCGGCGATGGCCGGCAGGCGGTCGAGCTGATCCCGCAGGTGCGCCCCGACGTGGTCCTGATGGACATGCGCATGCCGGTGATGTCCGGACTGGAAGCGCTGCAGGTGCTGTCGCGGCAGGAACAGCTGCCGCCGACCATCATCCTCACCACCTTCGATGACGATCAGCTGGTGCTGGCTGGCCTCAAGGCCGGGGCCAAGGGTTACCTGCTCAAGGATGTGACCCTGGCACAGCTGGTCGGTGCCATCCGTACCGTGGCCGAGGGTGGTTCGCTGGTACAGCCGGCGGTGACCCAGCGCCTGTTGTCGGGCCTGGAGCACATGCGCAACGAGTTCGTCAGCCTGGACCGCCCGGACCCGCTGACCGACCGCGAGACCGAGATCCTGCGGCTGATGGCCAGCGGCTTCTCCAACAAGGAGATCGCCAACTCGCTGGGCGTGGCCGAGGGCACCATCAAGAACCACGTGTCCAACATCCTCTCCAAGCTGGGTGTGCGCGACCGTACGCGCGCGGTACTGAAGGCGTTCGAACTCCAACTGGTCTGAGGAAAATCGTTTCGGTACAAAGACTTGGGTGGTGGCAGGGGGTTCCGGCCAAGGTGCCCCCCTACTTGCCGGGCAGCGGTATGCGTTACCCTTCGAATTCTTTGTCCATACAAATACGCAGCCGGCAGGGAAACCGGTGCGCCAATCCCGATAAACAATGCCCGCGAAGCCTGCTAGGATTGGCGCTTCGCTTCAATCAACCCGGCCGTGGGATCGGCCCCGGAGACTCTCTGAATGACCCGTATTATCGAGTTCCTGATCGCCTTGGGGATCGTGGCTGGCCTGTTCGTCATCATTGGCGTATGTCTGCCGGGCGAGCGTCACATCACCGAAAGCATCGAGACCAACCGCAAGATGACGATCGTGTACGACACGGTCAGCAGCCTGCGCCGCTTCAAGGACTGGAACCCGCTGGTACTGCGCGATCCCGCCGTTGAACTGAAGCTGTCCGGCCCGGCCTCCGGCAAGGGTGCCACCCTGGACTTCACCTCCAAGGACCTGGGCACCGGCTCCTGGAAGATCACCGACGCCGAAGAGAACAAGCGCGTTGCGATCGCCATCGAAGACGCCACCAAGGGTCACGACAAGGTCACCACCTTCACCCTGGAGCCGACCGGCAAGGGTGGCCGCAACGTGAAGATCACCCAGGACTACTCGGTGAAGTACGGCTTCGACCTGTTCGGCCGTTATGCAGGCCTGTATGTCAGCCGCCAGATCGGCGACGACATCAAGATGGGCCTGTCGCGCATGGCCAACATGCTGGCTACCGTCCCGAACGTCGACTACCGCACGCCGGAAGCCCCGCTGACCGATCTGGCCATCGTCGATGTGCCGGCTGAGGATCTGCTGGTCGTCAACGCCGGTAACGTGGACCGCGGTCAGGACACGATCACCAAGTCCATCAAGGACAACCAGGAGTGGATCAAGCGCGTGATGGAGGCCAATGGCCTTGAAGCCGCCGGTCCGTTCCGCATCATCACCACCGACTTCGGCCAGGAGAAGTACGCCTTCGACATCGCCCAGCCGGTGAAGAAGAAGGGTGCTGAAGGTGCCACCGCTGAAGCCCTGACCGTCAAGATCGACGGTGGCGCTCCGGTGAAGTACGTGCACGTGGCTCCGCACCGCTCGGCACATGCGGCCTACACCGGCCACATGGCGGGTCTGGACGTTGCCCGCAACGGCCTGCGCGCCTGGGCTGTGACCTCCGGCAACGAAGTGATCGACCGTCCGTACGAAACCTGGAAGGATGGCATCGACAAGTCGTTCACCCCGGAAGGTACCTACGACATTTACTGGGCCGTCAAGTAAGCCTCGGCTGACCCATGTAGAGTTGGACACGAAAACGCGCCGCTCATTGCGGCGCGTTTTTTTTCATCTGGCGCCCGGAAAGGGCGCTGTGCAAGGAGCCCCCATGTTCAACCTGGAACGTCGCGCACGTAAGCCTTCCCTGCTGGCCTGCCTTGGTGCGCTGCTGGCGGCGGCCTCGATCGGCCTGTCCGCCTACGCATCGCACGGTGTGGCTGACCCGCTGGCGCAGCAGCACCTGAACATGGCGGCACTGTATGCGTTCGCGCATGGCGCGGTGCTGGTGGCGCTTGGCCCGCGTGCGCAGGGGGCGACCGCGCACCTGGCGCTGTACGTGCTGCTGCTGGGCGTGTTGCTGTTTTCCGGCAGCCTGGTGGGCGGTGCCTTGTGGCAGTGGCCGACGCGGATGGCGCCGATCGGGGGCACCAGCATGATGGCCGGGTGGGTGTTGCTGGCGATCAATGCGTTGAGGCGGTGACTGAGTCGAGGTTGCTTCTTCGATCCATGCTGATGCGATCTGCACCGTCCATGGGCGTTACTTTTCTTTTCGCGCGAAAAGAAAAGTAACCAAAAGAAACGCGCCGCCGGCCGCGAGCCGGTGCTGCGCACCGGTCCCCTGCGCTCCTCGGCCCGTCGAGGGGCGGTGCGGGAACTCGCTGCGCTCAGACACCCGCACCTCTTCGCCCTCGCCGGACCTGCGGTGCTCGGCTCGCTTGAAGGCGGACCCAACAGCCGCGCGCTGATCCGTTGTAGAGGCTTCGAGCGAAGCGACCGGCTTTTGTCTTTGCTCTCTTGTTCCATCCCGCAGTCATGCGCTGACCGCTCCAGGCTTTCGCCACGAGGGGCTCAGCCGTTGGCCGGTCTCCAGCACCAGTGCCACGGTTCGTAGACGATGCCGTGCGGGTTGTCGCGCGGGTAACTCAGATGGAAGCCGTGCCCGCCGGCATGCGCCTGCAGCCACGCGAACGCGTCAGTGGCTTCGAATGATTCTTCGGCCGGGGCGTCGCCCGGTGTGCCGATGTCCAGCGCGTGGCCGCTGTGGTGTTCGCTGAAACCCGGTGCGGCATTCACCTTCAGGATCTCGGCCACGCTCAAGCCGCGCGCCAGCTTCCGTTCGAAGATGCCCAACTGGTAGGCATGGCTGCGGAAGCCGGAGATGGCGTCCAGCGCAATTCCATCCTGTGCCGCGTGCAGTCGCATCCGCCGCCAACCCTGCGCGGCGCCACGGCGCAGCCACAACGGGCGTGCGAAGCGGTCGCGACCGGCGAAGTGCAGCAGGCACGGCTCGGATTCCAGCGGCAGGCCGCTGTCGTCGGCGTAATGCTGTGGATCCAATCCCAACTGCTGAAGGCGCTGCTGTAGCCCCGCCAGCGGCAGCCACTGATCTTCCAGTCCGGCGCCGAAGGGCCGTGCAGCCGCGGCATCCAGCAGTGCCAATGCTTCCTCGACCCCGGGTTCGCGCGGCAGGCGCGGTATCAGCGAATGGACGCCGCTCGCCAGCACCGCGGCCAGATAGCGGCCATCACGCTTGCGCCGCAGCACCCAACGCGCCTGTGACAGCAGGCGTGCGTCCAGGTTGCTGCGCGCGCGCAGCAAGTCGGCGGGCCACAGCTCGATGGCCTCGGTATTGATCAGCAGGGGGGCGCGTCGTTGCATCGCCGCAGCTTACTGCCGTGGCGCCGACGCGGCCACCTTGCGCAGCGCATCGAGCAGCGCCTGCGGCCGGTCCACACTGAGCAGCAGCGTGCTGCCATCACTGACCGGCAGGGCGAGCACCCGCGCACGGTCGGTGACCAGGGCGAAGCCCTCGCCGCCTCCCTGCAGGCGAAAGTGGCCCGAGTAGAAGCCCGGCATTGAATAGCCATTGGTTTTGACACGGATGCCGTAGCGGCGGTCACGCTGCAGGTCGACCACCTCGGCCTGGTCCAGCCGCAACTGCGCCACCGGCACCCGCCGCCGGTACATCGTTGAACGGACGTCCAGCACATCGCCGGCCAGTTCCACCCGGCGGCGGAAGAAGGCCGTGCCCAGTCCAATGCCCAACAGGGCAATCACCAGCAGGCTCCATGCCGCACTGCCGCCCATCCGGAACCAGGGCGGCGACAGCGTTACTTCGATCCAGGGTGCGCTCGCCGGTGCCTTGTACAGCTGCGCATACAGGCAGGCCACGAAGGCAGCCAGCAGCGGCAGCACGATCCAGAGCACGCGCAGCGGCGAGCTCTCGGCCACGTCAAAGGGTTTCGGGTCGCTGCCGCCCATGGTTCAGGCCTCCTTCTTGAACACCAGCATCGCCGGGCGCATCGGCGCCGGGATGATGATGTTGACCAGTTCCCAGCCCAGTTGGCCCTGGCGGCTGAGTTCGGCCTGGATGTCCTCGGGCTTGAGTACACCCATCATGGACGTCTTGACCTCGATGGTCTGGTAGCTCCAGCGCTTGCTCATTCCTTGTCCTCCGGCGATGGCTTGGGTTTCGGCAGGCGTCCTGCCTTGCGCAGGGCGTCGCGCAGTACGTATTCGATCTGCGCGTTGAGGCTGCGCAGCTCGTCGTCAGCCCAGCGCTGTGCCGCGGCCAGGACCTCGGCATTGATGCGCAGCGGATAGGCTTTCTTCTCACTCATGAAAACTCCTGGCGGGGCGGTGGGGCGCCCCGTTGCGAGGATGGCTCAGTAAAGCGAACCGGCATTGACGATCGGTTGGGTGCCGCGGTCCGAGCACAGCACGGTCAGCAGGTTGCTGACCATGTGCGCCTTGCGTTCCTCGTCCAGTTCAACCACGCCATTCTTCTGCAGTTCGGCCAGGGCCATTTCGACCATGCCGACTGCACCGGCCACGATGCGCGTGCGAGCGGCGATCACCGCGTTGGCCTGCTGACGCTGCAGCATGGCCTGGGCAATTTCAGCGGCGTAGGCCAGGTGGCTGATGCGTGCGTCGATCACCTGCACGCCGGCGTCGGCCAGGCGCTCGGCCAGTTCGTTCTTCAGGTGCTGGGAGATCTCGCTGGCGTGGCTGCGCAGGGCCAGCTGGCCATCCTCGTGCTGGTCGTAGGGGTAGCTGGTGGCCATCGCGCGCAGCGCGGATTCGGACTGGATGTGCACGAAGCTCTCGTAGTCGTCCACGTTGTAGACCGCTTCGGAGGCATCGACCACCTGCCAGACGATCACCGCGGCAATCTCGATCGGGCTGCCGTCCAGCTCGTTGACCTTCAGCTTGCCGCTCTCGAAGTTGCGCACGCGCTGGCTGACCCGGCGCTTGGCGAAAAAGGGGTTGTTCCAGCGCAGGCCGTTGTCCTTGACCGTGCCCACGTACTTGCCGAACAGGCTCAGCACCGCCGCCTGGTTGGGCTGGATGGTGTACAGGCCTGCCAGGATGAACACGCCCAGCACCACCAGCAGGGCGCCCAGCAGCATCAGCAGCAGGTTGGGCGAGCCGACACTGGCCTTGGCTGCCACTCCCAGTACGAACAGGGCGGCGCCAGCGAGGGCGACGAGCAGGGCGCCGGCCAGCGTGCCGAGGCCGTTGAGGGAAGACAGCGACTTCTCTTTCATGGCGGTACGTCCTTGAGGGTTCGGAATTAAGATATCAAAGTGATATCACTTGTCGGCTACCGTTCGTCGGATGCCGTGGCCGGGGCGGTCGGCCAGCTAGAATGCCCACCCGCCTTCACATCGCTGCTGGAATCGCCATGGCCAAGCTTGGAACTCCGTTGTCCCCCTCCGCCACCCGTGTGCTGCTGCTGGGCTCGGGCGAACTCGGCAAGGAGGTGGCCATCGAGCTGCAGCGGCTGGGCGTGGAAGTGATCGCCGCTGACCGCTATGCCGATGCGCCGGCCATGCAGGTCGCGCACCGCTCGCACGTGATCGACATGCTCGACGCGATGGCCCTGCGTGCGCTGATCGCCCAGGAGCAGCCGCACCTGGTGGTGCCGGAGATCGAGGCCATCCACACCGAAACCCTGGTCCAGCTGGAACAGGAACAGGGCCTGCGGGTGATCCCGACCGCGCGCGCTGCGCGCCTGACCATGGACCGCGAAGGCATCCGCCGCCTCGCCGCCGAGACCCTGGGCCTGCCGACCTCGCCGTACCGCTTCGTCGATACCGAGGCCGAATACCGTGCTGCCGTGGCCGCCATCGGCCTGCCGTGCGTGGTCAAGCCGGTGATGTCGTCCTCGGGCAAGGGCCAGAGCACCCTGCGCAGCGAGGCGGACATCGCCCCGGCGTGGGAGTACGCGCAGACCGGTGGCCGTGCCGGTGCCGGCCGCTGCATCGTCGAAGGCTTCATCGATTTCGATTACGAGATCACCCTGCTGACCGTGCGCCATGCCGGCGGCACCTCGTTCTGCGCGCCGATCGGCCATCTGCAGAAGGATGGTGATTACCGCGAAAGCTGGCAGCCGCAGCCGATGTCGAGCGCCGCGCTGGCGCGTGCCGAAGAGATTTCGCGCGCGATCACCGACGACCTTGGCGGCTGGGGCCTGTTCGGCGTCGAGCTGTTCGTGAAGGGTGATGAGGTGTGGTTCAGCGAAGTGTCGCCGCGCCCGCACGACACCGGCCTGGTGACGCTGGTATCGCAGGAACTGAGCGAATTCGCGCTGCATGCGCGCGCCATCCTTGGCCTGCCGATTCCGGTGATCCGCCAGAGCGGCCCGTCGGCATCGTGCGCATTGCTGGCACACGGCGAGGGCGTGCCGTACTTCAACAACGTCGCCGCCGCGCTGCAGGTGCCGGACACCGCCGTGCGCCTGTTCGGCAAGCCGAGCGTGCACGGTCATCGTCGCGTGGGCGTGACCCTGGCGCGCGCGGAAACCATCGACGAAGCACGCGCCATCGCGCGTGATGCCGCCGAAGCCATCGGCGTCGAACTGCGCCCCTGAAAAAGGAGCGACGACCAACGGTCGTCGCCTACCGAAACCCGGTGGGTACCGACCGTTGGTCGGTACGCTGCTCTACCGCACGTCCACCCACACCAGATGATGGTCGCTGCCGTCGGCGATCTTCGCTTCCGGGCTTTCATTGGCCGGCCAGAAGATACCGCTGCCGACGTATTCGAAACCGGTCGAGGGCAGCACGTAGTCCAGGCGCATGGTGCCGGACTTCGGGCCGAAATCGCCGGTGGCGTGGAACGGTGCGCCCTTGCGCTCGATGCCCTTGGCCGCATAGGCCAGGCTGGTCTGCTCGCCGCCGACGCTGCGCGGGGTGGGGTAGCGCAGCACGCGGGCGTTCTCGATCAGCTCGACGATCGCCTCATGGCGACCGTCGCCGTCGACCGGGTCGTTGTTGAGGTCGCCGAGGATCACGAAGCGCGCGTCCTGCGCCAGGCCGCCGCACTGGCCCTTGTCGTCGCACAGCCACGGCTTGTCACCCTTGGACAGGTATTCCTGCCACAGGCGCAGTTCGTCGTGGTTGCGCGCCGCGTTGCGCTTCTCCGGACCGTCGAACACCGGCGGGGTCGGATGCGAGACCAGCGCATGCACCACGCCGGCCGGGGTCTTCACCGGCACGTCCCAATGCGACTTCGACGACAGGCGCAGCTGCGACCACACGTGGTCGTTGTAGAAGCTCTTGCCGGTACGCGCATCGACCGGGCGGATCGCACCGGGCATCGCGCTCCACTTCAGCAGCTGGAAGCTGCGCACCTTGGCTTCATCGATCGGGTAGCGCGACAGCACCAGCATGCCGTACTGGCCCGGGTGCAGGCCGTAGCCCCATGCATCGTTGCCGCGGCTGCGGCCTTCGCCACCGACCACGCCGTTGTTGTCCAGGTCCAGCCCGCTGGGCACGCCGGTGTTGACCGGTGCCAGGTAGCGGTAGGCGAAGTGCAGCGGCTTGCCGCCGCCAGGCTGGGCCACTTCCAGGTAGCGCTTCTGGAACAGGTCGGCGGCGCGATGGGCGTCGTCGAAGTCGAACTCATTCAGCAGTACCAGGTCCGGGCGCACCTGCTGCAGCACCGCGGCGATCTTGCGCGCGTGTTCGCTGTCACCTTCCAGTTCCTTGATCAGGCCACCGGCGTCATCGGAGTACAGCGAGGTGTTGTAGGTGGCCAGGCGCAGCGCAGCGGACGGCTTTTCGGTCATCGCGGGGGACGTGGCGAAGGCAGGGGCGGTGGCGCCGCAGAGCAGGGCCAGGGCGAGGATCAGGGGGGGGCGGCGGGTCATGTTCATGGGCCGTATTGTGCACCCGGCCCGGTGTCAGCGGTTTGTCAGCGCCCGTCCAGATCATTGTCGAAATCGTGCCAGCGGCGGCCATCGTAGGCTTCCAGCGGATGGAAGCGACGCTTGTAGTCCATCTTCTGGTGGCCGCGGATCCAGTAGCCCAGATACACGTGTGGCAGCCCCTCGCGGCGCGCCCATTCGATCTGTTGCAGGATCGCGAAGGTGCCCAGCCCGCGCGCGGCATGGTCCGGGTCGAAGAAGGTGTAGACCGCCGACAGCCCGTGCTCGGTGACGTCGGTCACCGCCACCCCCAGCAGCTGGCTGGGCTGGCCGTCGTGGCCGGGCAGGCGCATTTCCATGAAGCGGGTGTGCGACCAGCTGCCGATCAGGAACTGCTCGAACTCGTGCGGTCCATGGTCGTCCATGCCGCCGTTGGCGTGGCGGTGGGTGAGGTAGCGGTGATACAGCGCGAACAGGTCGTCGCGGGCGGTGGCGGCGGTGATCCGCACCTCCAGGTCGGCATTGCGGGCGGCGCAGCGGCGCTGGCTGCGGTCCGGAGCGAAGCGCGCCACCGGGATGCGCACCGCCACGCAGGCCTGGCAGTGCGCGCAATGCGGCCGGTAGACCAAGTCGCCGCTGCGGCGGAAGCCCCAGCTCAGTGCCAGCGGATAGAGCGCACCGAGGCGGCGGTCGTTCGGGTCCAGCACCAGGTCGCGTGCCACCCGGTCCGACCAGTACCCGCAGGGGTGCTCGCCGGTCTGGAAAAGTCGCAGTTCGTCGTCTCTGTCGCCATGTATCGCCATGGGCACAGCATAGCCCCAGGTTGTCGCAGTGGCGGCGACTGTCCGGCGGATGAATGGAATCGGCAGTAGCGTCAACCGACGTCGCGCCCGGGCGTTGTTGTCCCCCGAGGGTGAAGTGATCACCCCGACGCTGTTCCCATCCCCAGGAGTGACCTCATGATCCGTACCCCCCTGCTGCTGGCCCTGCTGCTGGGCACCTCCGCTTCCGGTATCGCGCTGGCCGCCGACACCCCGACCACGCCCGCGCCGCGCCCGGCCAGGCTGGACACCAACGGCGACGGCGTCATCGACCGCAGCGAGGCCGCCGCCAACCCGCGCCTGGCCGCGAAGTTCGACGAGCTGGACAAGAACAAGGACGGCAAGCTCTCGCGCGATGAGCTGCCGCGCTGGCAGCATGGGCGACGTGGCCACGGCGGTGAGCGCTGGGCCAAGCTGGACGTCAACAAGGACGGCCGCATCAGCCGCGAGGAAGCCAAGGCCGATCCGCGCCTGGCCGCGCGCTTCGACCAGCTTGATCTGAACAAGGACGGCTACCTGGACAAGGCCGACCGCGAGCTGCGCATGAAGCAGCATCGTGATGCCTGGTTCGCTGCCGCCGACACCAACAAGGATGGCCAGCTGAGCAAGGCCGAGTTCGACGCTGCCAAGGGCCCGATGCACGGTGGCCCGCGCCATGGCGGTCCGCGTGATGGCGCTGCGCCGAAGCCGCAGCGCTGAGGTTCAATGCAGTGATTGATGACAACGCCGGCGTACTGCCGGCGTTGTCCGTTACACGTTTCCGTTGCGCATCAGCGCATATACCACCAGGCCGATCACGAATACGTTCGCCCCGATGATGCCGGTGCGCCCGTACACGGATTCATATTTCCAGTTGGTTCCGCTGCGGCCGCGCCGCGCTGAATCGCGCGCGATCATGGGTGCCATCACGCGCTGCAGCGGCACCAGGCACTGGTAGTTCACCGTACCCAGGCCGATGACGAGAATCGCAAGTTGCAGCCAGATTGGCACCTGCAGCATCTGCGAGATCAGCAGGCTGGTGCAGACGACCATCGCGGTGAACGTATTGAGGTGCACGAAGCGCCGCACTGCTGTTCGTTCCTGCTGGGTGTCTGCGAAGCGCAGCAGGAAGCGGCCACCCAGATAGCTGCCGATGATGCCGCCGACGACGCCACCGGCAACGGTGGCCCAGTCGCTGGCGGGAATCAGGTGCAGCTGGCTGGCGGCGGCCGTCAGTGAACCCATGGCAGCCCCGCCTGCGGCACTGACGCCGCCCAGGCCCAGCTTGCTGCCGCCCACGCCGACACCGGTGCCGAGCAGGATCGCTGCGCTGGCCGTGCCGGGCGCGGCCACCAGTACCATCGAAGCCACCGCCGTGGCGAATGCGGCGCTCGGCGCGCTGCTGCGCGCGAACTCACCGAAGCGCTGCAGCAGGCCGTCGCGCACCAGGGCACGTGCACGTGACAGGCGCTTGCGCACGGCCGCATCGCTGAGCCCGAGCAGATCGGCGACCTGTTGCGAGCGCTGCCCTTCGCGGTAGTACAGCAGCAGGACTTCGCGGCTGTCGGCCGGCAACGCTGAAATGATGTCCTCGGCGGCGATCTCTTCTTCCACCCGCTGCAGGCGGTCGGCCGCGCCCGGTGAAGGGTCGGCGGCCATGCCCATCGCCACCTCGGCGGCCTCGCCGGTCAGCGGCCGGCCACGTTGTGCACGCAGCCAATCGCGGGCCAGGTTGCGGGTGATCTGCCGAAGCCAGGGCAGGAAGCTGGTCGAACTGCGCAGCTGGTGCAGCTGCTGCCAGCCCTTGACGAAGGCTTCCTGGGCGATGTCCTCGCTGGCCTGGCGGTCGCGGGTGATGGCCAGCGCGATGGCGGTGACCGTGTTCTGGCAAGCCAGCACGATGCGGCCATAGGCGTGCTGGCAACCGCTGGCGGCGGCCGGCAGTTCGCGTTCCAGGGTCTGGTCGATCGATGCGGCGAACGTCGTCATGGCGGCGGCTCTCCTGCTGGGATTGTGTCCCATGACGGAGCCGCGCGCCCAATGTGACCGACTTTCTTTGCGGCTGCCGGCCAGCGGCCGGCACTACCCGTGCGTCATTTCGACGGCTGGATGCGGACCCGCACTTCTTCCTCTTCCGGCGCGGCCTGCGGTGCCGGCTGTGCCTGCTGCGGCTGGGCCTGCGGGGCAGGGGCCGGTGCGACCGGTGCCGGGGCACCACGATGGCGCAGGCCGATCACCAGCGCCACGCCGGCGATCACCACCAGCAGGGCGATGCGGATGCGCCAGGCCCAGCTGCGGCCGCCGCTGCCCGGTTCCGGCGCGTCGCGGAAGGCGAACTCGGCGGTCGGGTGGTCGCGACGGGTGGTGTCGAGCAGGCGCGCCTCGCGCAGGATTTCACGCGCGCGCGGCTGGTCGTCGGCGCGTACGATCCACACCGCCGGATAGGCGTTGGCGTTGCCCAGGTCGGTATAGCTGAACTGACCGCGGCGGCGGGTCTTGTACGAGCGCCCGTTGGTCACCTTGACGTCGATGCCATGCTCGCGCAGGAGCTCGGCCACGCCTTCGACGGTTTCCACGCGCTGGCTGCTGAAGATCTGGCGCATGGGGTTACTCCTTGGCTGGCACGGCAGCGGCCGCGGCCTGGTCGGGAACGACGCGGATCAGGCCTTCCTGCGCGGTGCTGGCCACCAGCACGCCATTGCGGGTGAAGAACTGGCCGCGGGCCAGGCCGCGCGAATCCTGCGCGCTGGGGCTGTCCAGCGAATACAGCAGCCAGTCGTCGGCGCGGAACGGGCGGTGGAACCAGATCGCGTGGTCGAGCGAGGCCATCTGCACGTGCGGGTGGTAGTAGCTGATACCGTGCGGGAAGGTCGCCGTGCCCAGCAGGTGGAAGTCGGAGGCGTAAGCCAGCAGCGCCTGGTGCAGCTCCGGCGCATCGCCCACCGGTTCGCTCAGGCGCAGCCACACCTGGTGGTAGGGCGGGCGCTTGGGTGGGTTCAGTTCGTCGCGCGGGTACACGTGGCGGAACTCGAACGGGCCACCGCGCGACAGCCAGCGCTGCACCTTGATCGGCAGGCGTTCGAGCACTTCCGCCGGCAGCGGACGATTCGGCTCGATGTCTTCCGGCTGTGGCACTTCGGGCATCTTGTGCTGGTGCTCGGCGCCGGTCTCAGCCTGCTGGAACGAGGCCGCGCAGAAGAAGATCACCTTGCCGTGCTGGATCGCGGTGACCCGGCGCACCGAGAAGCTGCCGCCGTCGCGGGTACGGTCCACGTCGTAGACGATCGGGTGGTCGATGTTGCCGGCGCGCAGGAAATAGGCGTGCAGTGAGTGCACGTGGCGGCCATTGTCGACCGTGGCCTGCGCTGCGGCCAGCGCCTGGCCCAGCACTTGCCCGCCGAACACGTACTTGGTGCCGATGTCGCGGCTCTGCCCGCGGAACAGGTTGTCCTCCAGACGCTCCAGCGTGAGCAGGTCGATCAGCTCGGAGACGACGGGTTCGGGCGTGTCGTTCAAGGGGGGGCGGCCACAGCAGTGAAGAGGCCCCGATTATACCGGTGCAGGCCAGCCCATCATCGGTAGTGCCGGCCGCTGGCCGGCAGCCACAGGCGTCCCGGAAGGATTGCCTGGTTGCCGGCCAGCGGCCGGCACTACCGTTTACTTGCCCAGCCGGGCTACCAGTGCCTGCAGGGCGTTCTGTGCGTCCGGGGCGAACCAGGCCTCGACGAAGCGGTCCAGCTGGATCAGGTCCGGGTGCAGCGCCTCATGCAGGTCGGCACGGGCAATCGCGCGGGTCAGCAGCATCGGCTGGCGCGGCTGCTTGAGCAGGTTCTGCAGCCAAGCGATGGCGCGTGCCACCACCAGGTCTCCCTCGGCCAGCTCATCCACCAGGCCGATCTGCAGCGCCTGTTCGGCCGGCACCAGCGAACCGGTGGTCAGCAGCACACCGGCGCGGTGCACGCCCACCGCACGGCGCAGCAGGCGCTGGATGCCCTCCGGCGCAATCAGGCCGACCTGCACCTCGTTCAGGCCGATGGCATACGGCCGCGACGGATCGGCGCTGCGCGCCATCACCCGGTAGTCGCAGCACAGGGCCAGCACGCAGCCACCCGCCGGGGCGTGGCCGGTGATCGCCGCGACCACCGGAATGCGGCTCTCGGCCAACGTGCGCACGGCGCCAAAGAAGGCGTTCCAGGTGTCCAACAACTTGTGCTTGTCATCGCCATGCGAGAGCAGGTGCGGCACGTCCATGCCGCCGGTGAAGACGCGCTCGCTGCCCGACAGCACGATGCCATGCGCGTCTTCGGCCATGGCCAGCTCGATGGCATGGATCAACTGCCGGCACAGTTCGGTGTCCAGTGCGTTGACCGGCGGCCGTGCCAGGCGCAGTTCGCGGATGGGGCCATGGTTGATCACCTCGATGAGCGTCGTCATGCTGCGGTCTCGTTGCGAAGAAGGAACCTGGGCGATGATAACCAAACCATTCGTTGGCGTACTGTGGGTCCTGTGTGCGACCGCAGCATCGGCCTCGGCCGCCGAACCGGCGTGCGTCACGGTGGAGCAGGGCTGGGCGCGGTTGCCTCCGAATCCGGCAATGCCGATGACCGCCGGCTACGGCGTCATCCACAATCGCTGCAGTATGGCGGTGGCGATCACCGGCGCGACCAGCAGCAGCTTCGGTGATGTGTCGCTGCACGAGACCACGATTGTCGACGGGGTCAGCCGGATGCGCGCGATCGAGCGCCTGCCGCTGGCAGCCGGCGCGCGTGCCGAGCTCAAGCCCGGCGGCCTGCACCTGATGCTGATGCAGGGCAAGGGCGCGCTGAAGGAAGGGCAGGTGCTGCCGCTGCGGCTGCAGCTGGAAGGGGGGGGGGAAGCGAGCGCGACGCTGACCGTGCGCAAGGCTGCGAAATGACGGTCGGGTAGTGCCGGCCGCTGGCCGGCAGCACGGGCAATGCCGGCCAGCGGCCGGCACTACCAAACAGGCTTACGACCAGTCGTAAGAGAACAGCACCGTGCGGCTGACCGGCTCGTACAGCATCACGATCGCGTCGGCACCGGTGGCGCACCAGTTGTAGCCGGCTACGTCGGCCACGGCGAAGAATTTGTTGCCATCGCGGGTGATGATCACCGTTTCGGCATCGTCCGCAGCATTGGGGTCATCGGCCGCCTCGGTGAAGCCCAGTTCGAAGGCTGCGGGAATCTCCGCGGTCTCGGTCCAGTTGCCGAAACCAATGGGGCCACCCAGCGTATCCAGATAATCGCGCTCGCTGGCCTCACCCTTGCCGTAGCGCGAGTAGCAGGCGAGACGGCCGTGCGTGGCATGGTAGTCGCGGGCCTTGGCGTAGCTCTCGCGCATCTGCGCGATGTGTTCCTGTGCGTCCTTGTCCTGTACCGCATCGCCGATGAAATAGCCCTCGTTGCCGAGGAAGCGCATCTGGTTGCCGGCGGTCAGTTCGAAGGCGATCCAGTTGGTGCCGGTGAAATCGTTGTGGTGTTCTTCGGTGGTCTCGCCGATGCAGCCGTCGTACGGCTCGATCGGGCACAGCATCGTTGCCACCTGGCCAGCCAGTTCCGGGCGCAGCACGCCCAGGTCGATCTTCAGCAGCGGCAGCAGGTGCTGGCCGAGCCAGGCCTGGTCGGCGGGAAAGACGTCGGTGGGGAAGGGGACCATGCCGGGCAGCAGGTCGCGCAGTTCGGTCTTGTGGATCATGTCAGTCCTTTGATCAGTGTCGGTCGTGCCGGCCGCTGGCCGGCAACCTCATTGCAGCCAATGCGTGCCGACCAAGGTCGGCACCCACCAGGGCGCGTCAGGTAGAGGCGCTGCGGATCGCCTCCGGCAGCGGTGCGCTCTTGCCGGTCTGGGTATCCATCCAGACCACCACCACGTTGCCATCGGAATACAGCTTCGAATCGTCCTGCTGATCGACGATGCGGTGGCCGATGGTCACGCTGCTGTTGCCCAGGCGCTCGACGAACAGTTCGACCACGATGTCGTTGGGCCACACGATCGGCAGCCGGTAATTGACGTTGGTCGCGGCCACCACCGGTGCGATGCGGTCGGTCATCGATACGCCGTCCACGCCCAGCATCCAGCGCACGCGCGCTTCCTCCAGGTAGGAAATGTACTTGGCGTTGTTGACGTGGCCCATGCTGTCCATGTCACGCCAGCGTACGCTGATCGGGATGCGGGCCAGGATCTTGTGTTCGCTGCTCATCAGGCGTCCTTCTTCTTGGTCGTGCTCTTGCTGGCCTTGCCGGTGCTCTTGGCAGCCACCGCCTTCTTCGCCACCTTGGCCGGCTTCTCAGGCTTCACCTTGCGCGGCGGGCGGGCATCGGGCTTGTTGGCCACGGCGGCTGGCTGTTCCGGGCGCGCGCTGGTGGACGGCAGCATGCGGGCCAGGAACTGGCCGGTGTACGACTGCGGGCAGGCCGCCACGTCTTCTGGCGTGCCGGTGACCAGGATGGTGCCACCGCGATGCCCGCCTTCCGGGCCCAGATCGACGATCCAGTCGGCGGTCTTGATCACGTCCAGGTTGTGCTCGATCACCACCACCGTGTTGCCCTCGTCGCGCAGCTTGTGCAGCACGCCCAGCAGCGCTTCGATGTCGTGGAAGTGCAGGCCGGTGGTCGGTTCGTCGAGGATGTACAGGGTGCGGCCGGTATCGCGGCGCGACAGTTCCTTGGACAGCTTCACGCGCTGCGCTTCACCACCAGACAGCGTGGTCGCGCTCTGGCCCAGCTTGATGTAGCTCAGGCCGACGTCGACCAGCGTTTCCAGCTTGCGCGCGATTGACGGCACCGGCTCGAACAGCTTCAGCGCATCCTCGACGGTCATTTCCAGCACGTCGTTGATGTTGAAACCCTTGTACAGGATCTCCAGCGTTTCGCGGTTGTAGCGCTTGCCATGGCAGACGTCGCAGGGCACGTACACGTCCGGCAGGAAGTGCATCTCGACCTTGATCAGGCCGTCGCCCTGGCAGGCTTCGCAGCGGCCGCCGCGCACGTTGAAGCTGAAGCGGCCCGGCGAATAGCCGCGCGCACGCGCCTCAGGCACCTGTGCGAACAGTTCGCGCAGTGGAGTGAACAGGCCGGTGTAAGTGGCCGGGTTGGAACGCGGGGTGCGGCCGATCGGCGACTGGTCGATGTCCACCACCTTGTCGAACAGGTCCAGGCCATCGATCTCCTTGTACGGGGCGATCGGGTGCGAGGAACCGTTGATCTCGTTGGCGGCCAGCGAGAACAGGGTGTCGTTGATCAGGGTCGACTTGCCCGAGCCGGACACGCCGGTCACGCAGGTCAGCAGGCCCGACGGAATCGCCAGGTCCACGCCCTTCAGGTTGTTGCCGCTGGCCCCGCGCAGGTGCAGGGTCATCTTCGGGTTCGGTTTGTGCCGGCGCGCCGGAATCTCGATCGCGCGCTTGCCGGACAGGTACTGGCCGGTCAGCGAGCGCGGGGCTTCCAGGATGTCCTGCAGGGTGCCCTGGCCGACGATCTCGCCGCCATGAACGCCCGCGCCCGGGCCGATGTCCAGCACATAGTCGGCCAGACGGATCGCATCCTCGTCATGCTCCACCACGATCACCGTGTTGCCCAGGTCGCGCAGGCGGGTGAGGGTGCCGAGCAGGCGTTCGTTGTCGCGCTGGTGCAGGCCGATGGACGGCTCGTCGAGCACGTACATCACGCCGACCAGGCCGGCGCCGATCTGGCTGGCCAGGCGGATGCGCTGTGCCTCACCACCGGACAGGGTGTCGGCCTTGCGCTCCAGGGTCAGGTAATCCAGGCCCACATCGACCAGGAAGCCGAGGCGTTCGCCGATTTCCTTGACGATCTTCGCGGCGATTTCGCCACGCCAGCCCGGCAGGCTCAGTTCGCTGAAGAACTTCAGCGCCTCGTCGATCGGCAGCACCACCAGGTCCGGCAGCGGGCGGTCGGCCACGAACACGTTGCGAGCCGCCTTGTTCAGGCGCGCGCCGTGGCATTCCGGGCACGGCTGCTCGCTGATGTACTTGGACAGTTCTTCGCGCACCGCCGGCGACTCGGTTTCCTTGTAGCGGCGTTCGAGGTTGGGAATGATGCCCTCGAAGCGGTGCTTGCGCTGGGTGCGGCCACCGGCTTCGGTGAAGTAGGTGAAGGTGATCGCTTCGTCGCCGCTGCCGTACAGCACGGCCTGCTGCACCTTGGCCGGCAGCGAGTTCCACGCCGCGTCGACGTCGAACCGGTAGTGCTTGGCCAGCGAAGCGATCAGCTGGAAGTAGTAGGCGTTGCGGCGGTCCCAGCCGCGCACCGCACCGGCGGCCAGCGACAGTTCGGGATGCACCACCACGCGCGAGGGGTCGAAGAACTCGGCCATGCCCAGGCCATCGCAGCCGGGGCAGGCGCCCATCGGTGCGTTGAACGAGAACAGGCGCGGTTCCAGCTCCGGCAGCGAGTAATCGCAGACCGGGCAGGAATACTTGGAGGAGAACAGCGTCGGCGCGGTTTCGGTGTTGTCCAGGCTCTGCACCGAGGCCATGCCGTCGCCCAGCTTCAGCGCGGTCTCGAAGCTCTCGGCCAGGCGCTGCTTGATGTCCTCGCGCGGGCGGAAGCGGTCGATCACCGCCTCGATGGTGTGCTTCTGGCGCAGTGCCAGCGGCGGCACCGCGTCGATCTCATGCAGCTCGCCGTCCACGCGCACACGGACGAAGCCCTGCGCACGCAGCTGGTCGAACACCTGCGCATGCTCGCCCTTGCGGTCGCGGATGACCGGCGCCAGCAGCATGTAGCGCTGTTCCGGGTCCAGCGTCAGCACCTGGTCGACCATCTGGCTGACCGTCTGCGCTTCCAGCGGATAGCCGTGGTCCGGGCAGCGCGGGGTGCCGACGCGGGCGTACAGCAGGCGCAGGTAGTCGTAGATCTCGGTGATCGTGCCGACGGTCGAACGCGGGTTGTGCGAGGTCGACTTCTGCTCGATCGAGATGGCCGGGGACAGGCCTTCGATGTGGTCCAGGTCCGGCTTTTCCATCACGCTCAGGAACTGGCGCGCATAGGCCGACAACGACTCGACATAGCGGCGCTGGCCTTCTGCATAGATGGTGTCGAACGCCAGCGAGGACTTGCCCGAGCCGGACAGGCCGGTGATCACGATCAGCTTGTCGCGGGGCAGGTCGAGGTCGAGGTTCTTCAGGTTGTGCGTCCGCGCGCCGCGGATGCGGATGAAATCCATCGCCATGGGGGATCCGGTTGTGGGGGCGTTGGCTGGGTGCCGGGCCAGCAGGGAACGGCAATCGGTCAGCCTACCGAGGTGACCAGATGGGGGCAATGGGCGACAATGCCAGCCCGGTGTCTCACCTTGTGAGACAGGCCGTCAGCCAGGGGTCAGATCCCTTTTCACGCCGTGAAAAGGGATCTGACCCCCGTGCCGCTGCCGTCTCCTTCGACGTTCAGGGGTTGACTTGACCCGCCCCCGCTGATCTGCGTACAATTCCGCTCCTGTCCGCCCTCGATGGCGGCAGCTCAGACCACAATAACTACAGAGGAAGGCCTGGTCATGTACGCAGTACTGGTCACCGGCGGTAAGCAATACCGCGTGGCGCAGGGCGAAAAGCTCCGCATTGAAAAGCTCGAAGTCGAAGTCGGCAGCGAGATCAAGTTTGACAACATCCTGATGCTGGGTGACAGCGACGGCGTGAAGCTGGGCGATGCGCTGAAGGGCGCTGCCGTCACCGCCAAGGTCCTGTCCCAGGGTCGTGCTGACAAGGTCCGGATCATCAAGTTCCGTCGCCGCAAGCACCACATGAAGCGTCAGGGTCACCGTCAGTACTACACCGAAATCGAGATCACCGGCATCGCCGGCTAAGCATCAGGAGAAGCAGTCATGGCACATAAAAAGGGCGTAGGCTCCTCGCGCAACGGTCGCGACTCCAACCCGAAGTACCTGGGCGTCAAGATCTTCGGCGGCCAGGCCATCGAAGCCGGCAACATCATCGTGCGTCAGCGCGGCACCCAGTTCCACCCGGGCACCGGCGTTGGCCTGGGCCGTGACCACACCCTGTTCGCCCTCGTGGACGGCAAGGTGGAGTTCTCGGTCAAGGGCGCCAAGAAGCGTCGCACCGTCAGCATCGTCTCGGCCGACGCCTGATCCAGGCATCGCCGGCGCCCGTGCCTCGGCATGGGGGTGCTGCATGAAGAGCCCCGCTTCGGCGGGGCTTTTCGTTAGAGTTGAAGCAAGACCGGCCAGGCCGGGCTGCCGGCCATCGGCAGGCATAACATTCAAGGTGACGGCCGGCAGGCCGCGCCCATCGCAGGCATCGAAACAATGAAACTGGTAGACGAAGCAGAAATCGAAGTGTTCGCCGGCAACGGCGGCAACGGCTGCATTGGCTTCCGTCGCGAGAAGTTCATTCCGCTCGGCGGCCCGGACGGCGGCGACGGCGGTGCGGGCGGCAGCGTGTACATCCGCGCCGACGAAAACCTGAACACCCTGGTCGACTTCCGCCATGACCGCATCTTCAAGGCGCAGCGGGGCGAGAACGGCATGGGCCGCCAGGCCTACGGCAAGGGCGGCGAAGACCTGACCATCACCGTGCCGGTCGGCACCGTGGTGATCAACGTTGCCACCGATGAAGTCATCGGCGACCTGACCCAGCACGGCGACCGCCTGCTGGTGGCCAAGGGCGGCCGCGGTGGCCTGGGCAACATGCACTTCAAGAGCTCGACCAACCGCTCGCCGCGCCAGGCGCTGCCGGGCGAGCCGGGTGAGGAGCGCACGCTGAAGCTGGAGCTGAAGCTGCTGGCCGACGTCGGCCTGCTGGGCTTCCCCAACGCCGGCAAGAGCACCCTGATCCGTGCCGTTTCGGCGGCGACGCCGAAGGTGGCCGATTACCCGTTCACCACGCTGTACCCGAACCTGGGTGTGGTGAAGGTGGAAAACTACCGCAGCTTCGTGATTGCCGACATCCCGGGCCTGATCGAAGGCGCGGCCGACGGTGCCGGCCTGGGTGCGCAGTTCCTGCGCCACCTGCAGCGCACCCGCCTGCTGCTGCACCTGGTGGACATCTCGCCGATGGAGGGTGGGGTGGAAGGCATTTCTCCGGTCGAGCAGGTGCGCGCCATCGAGCGCGAGCTGGAAAAGCACGATCCGGAACTGCTGCAGAAGCCGCGCTGGCTGGTGCTGAACAAGGCTGACCTGATGTTCGAGGACGAAGCGAAGGCTGCGGCCGAGCAGATCGTCGCCGAGCTGGGCTGGAAGGAGCCGTGGTTCCTGGTCTCCGCGCTGGGCCGCGAAGGCACCTTCCCGATCATGAGCCGGATCATGGCCTTCTTCGATCGCCAGAAGGAAGAAGAGCAGGAAGCCCGTAACGCGCAGTAGAGTCGACTGTCAGTCGACTGACGTTGGCAAAAACCCGGCTTCGGCCGGGTTTTTCATTTTCCGGTAGTGCCGGCCGCTGGCCGGCATTCCTCGGGGTTGCCGGCCAGCGGCCGGCACTACCGGATCGCTGGCAACAAAAAACCCGGCCGGGGCCGGGTTCTTGTCTGCTGCCCGGCCCCGGAGGGCAGGGCGGCAACGCCGGATCAGGCGGCCTTGAGGGCCTTGATGCGGTCGTTCAGGCGGCTCTTGTGGCGAGCAGCCTTGTTCTTGTGGATCAGGCCACGCGCGCTGAAGCGATCCAGGATCGGCTGGGCAACGGCGAAGGCGGCTTCGGCGCCGGCGGCATCGTTGGCGTCCAGCGCCTTGATCACTTTCTTGACAGCGGTGCGCAGCATCGAGCGCTGAGCCACGTTGCGCGCGTTGCGCACGACGGTCTGCTTGGCGCGCTTCTTGGCGGACTTGATATTGGCCACGGTGGTGGTTTCCTGAAAAAATCGGTGTTATGGGAACAGCAAGCTAGCTAGTATGATGGCGTAAGAAATGCACGTCAAGTCGATTGTCAAGAGGGACGCTGAGTGAGTTCACCCAAGTTGTTGCGGGGCCTGCTGTCGTTCAGCAGCATGACCATGGTCTCGCGCGTTCTCGGACTTGTCCGGGACTTCGTGGTGACCACCACGTTCGGCACCAACGCCATCACTGATGCTTTCTGGGTCGCCTTCAGGGTACCCAATTTCCTGCGGCGTTTGTTCGCCGAAGGCTCTTTCGCCACCGCTTTCGTGCCCGTGTTCACGGAAGTGAAGGAGACCCGCAGCCACGCCGAGCTGCGTGAACTGATGGCCCGCACCGCCGGCACCCTGGGCGGGGTGCTGATGCTGGTCACTGCGCTGGCGCTGATCTTCGCGCCGCAGCTGGCCTCGGTCTTCTCCAGTGGCGTTGATACCGATCCGGTCAAGCAGGGCCTGCTGGTTGACCTGTTCCGCCTGACCTTCCCGTTCCTGTTGTTCGTGTCGCTGACCGCCCTGGCCGGCGGCGCGCTGAACAGCTTCCAGCGCTTCGCCATGCCGGCGCTGACCCCGGTCATCCTCAACCTGTGCATGATCGCCGGTGCACTGTGGCTGGCCCCGCGGCTGGGCGGCACCCCGGAGAAACAGATCCTGGCGCTGGGCTGGGCGGTACTGGCTGCCGGCATCCTGCAGCTGCTGTTCCAGCTGCCCTCGCTGAAGGGCATCAACCTGCTGACCCTGCCGCGCTGGGGCTGGAGCCATCCGGGCGTGCGCAAGGTGATGACGCTGATGGTGCCGACCCTGTTCGGCTCCTCGGTGGCGCAGATCAACCTGCTGCTGGACACCGTCATCGCGGCCAAGCTGACCGATGGCTCGCAGTCCTGGCTGTCGCTGGCCGACCGCTTCCTGGAGCTGCCGCTGGGCGTGTTCGGCGTGGCGCTGGGCACGGTGATCCTGCCGGCGCTGGCCCGTCACCACGTCAGCACCGACCGCGAAGGCTTCTCGCGCTCGCTGGACTGGGGCCTGAGGATGACCCTGCTGATCTCGGTGCCGGCCATGCTGGGCCTGCTGCTGCTGGCCGAACCGCTGATCGCGACCATCTTCCAGCACGGCCAGTTCAGTGCCTTCGATACCCGCATGACCGCGCTGTCGGTGTACGGCCTGAGCTTCGGCCTGCCGGCGTTCGCCCTGCTGAAGGTGGTGTTGCCGGCGTTCTACGCACGCCAGGACACCAAGACCCCGGTGCGCGCGGGTGTGGCCGCGCTGGTGGCCAACATGGTGTTCAACTTCGCCCTGCTGGCAGTGCTGTACCAGGTCATGGTGCCGGACGAGCTGAAGGCGCAGGGCGTGATGGCGGCCATCGGCAAGCAGCCGGGCCTGCATCTGGCGCTGGGCATTGCCAGTGCACTGTCCAGTTACCTGAACCTGGGCCTGCTGTGGTACTGGCTGGGCAATACCGACGTCTACCAGCGCCGGCCGGGCTGGGGCGGCTATCTGCTGCGACTGCTGCTGGCCTGTGCGGCCATGGTTGGTGTGCTGTTGGCCCTGCTGCACTGGCTGCCAGGCTTCTCGGCGATGAGCGTGTGGGAGCGGATCGGCAGCCTGTCGCTGCTGGTCGGCGGTGGCGGTGCCACCTACGCGGTAGCCATGCTGGCGATGGGCTTCCGCCCGCGCGATCTGCGTGGGCATTGATCGCGGCTTGTGGCGGCTATACTTCAGGGTTACACCATTGAAGCGGCGGCCCCGGTCGGGCCGGAACGAGAGTTGATGAGCAGGCTGTTCAGAAGCGTCGAGGGCGGGGAGCTGTTCCCCAACGGAAGCGTGGTCTGTATCGGTGCATTCGACGGCCTCCACCTGGGCCATCGTGCGCTGGTCCGCCATGCGGTTGCCCGCGCGCGCGCCTTGGGCGTGGCCGCCGTGGCCGTGGCGTTCGAGCCGCTGCCGCGTGAGTTCTTCGCCCAGGGCACACCGCCGCCGCGGCTGACCCTGGCGCGCAGCAAGGTCGAGATCCTGCGCGAGCTCGGTGTCGATGCGGTCGGCCTGCTGCGATTCGACGCGGCGATGGCAGCGATGCCGGCCGAGACCTTCGTGCGCCAGTTGCTGGTCAAGCGCCTGAGTGCGCGTGAGGTCTGGATCGGCCCCGAGTTCTGCTTCGGCAACCGCCGCCGCGGCGACCTGGCTCTGCTGCAGAAAATGGGTGCCGAACTGGGTTTCACTGCGGGCGAAATTGAAGCGGTCGACCTGCATGGCGAACGCATTTCCAGCACCCGCATCCGCCAGCTGCTGCAGCAGGGCGACTTCGCCCGTGCCAACGATCTGCTGGGTCGTCCGTACGCGATCAGCGGCCGGGTGGTGCGCGGGCGCCAGCTCGGCCGTACGCTGGGCTTCCCCACCGCCAACCTGCGGTTCCCGAAGACCCCGGCACTGTCGGGCATCTACGCGACCTGGGTGCATGGCGTGTTCGACCAGCCGTGGCCGTCGGTGTCCAGCTTCGGCACCCGCCCGACGGTGGAGGGCGTGGAGCCGCTGCTGGAAGCCCACCTGTTCGATTTCCAGGGCGACCTGTACGGGCGCCACATCGATGTGGAGTTCGTCGCCAAGCTGCGCGACGAAGAGAAATTCAATGATCTGGCGGCGCTGACCGACCAGATGCACCGCGACGCCGAACAGGCGCGCGCCATCCTTTCCGAACATAGATTGCGAGCCACTGCGTGAGCCAGGACTACAAGACCACCCTGAACCTGCCAGCCACCGAATTCCCGATGCGCGGCGACCTGCCCAAGCGCGAGCCGGACATTCTGGCGCGGTGGGAAGCGCAGGGGCTCTACCAGCAGCTGCGCGACAACGCCGCCGGCCGCCCGCTGTTCGTGCTGCACGATGGCCCGCCGTACGCCAACGGCCGCATCCACCTGGGCCACGCGGTCAACAAGATCCTGAAGGACATCATCGTCAAGTCGCGCTACCTGGCCGGCTTCGATGCGCCCTACGTGCCGGGCTGGGACTGCCATGGCCTGCCGATCGAGATCGCGGTGGAAAAGAAGTGGGGCAAGGTCGGCACCAAGCTCGACGCCGTCGAATTCCGCCAGAAGTGCCGCGAGTTCGCCGAAGAGCAGATCAATATCCAGCGCGTGGACTTCAAGCGGCTGGGCGTGACCGGTGACTGGGACAACCCGTACAAGACCCTGAGCTTCGACTTCGAAGCCAACGAGATCCGTGCGCTGTCCAAGGTTGTGGCCAACGGCCACCTGGTGCGTGGCGCCAAGCCGGTGTACTGGTGCTTCGACTGTGGCTCGGCGCTGGCCGAGGCCGAGATCGAGTACCAGGAAAAGGAATCGCCGGCGATCGACGTGGCCTACGCCGCACGCGATGCGCAGGCCATCGGCCAGGCGTTCGGCGTGAGCGTGCCGGCCGACGTGGAAGTGGCCGTACCGATCTGGACCACCACCCCGTGGACGCTGCCGGCCTCGCTGGCGGTGTCGCTGGGCGCGGAGATCACCTACGTGCTGGCCGAAGGCCCGGCGCACAACGGCAAGCGCCGTTGGCTGGTGCTGGCTGCGGCGCTGGCCGAGCGCGCGCTGCAGCGCTATGGCGTCGAAAACCTGGTGCTGCACGGTGAAACCACCGGTGCGGCGCTGGAGAACCAGCTGCTGGCGCACCCGTTCTACCCGGAGCGCGAGATCCTGGTGCTCAACGGCGACCACGTCTCCGACGAGGACGGTACCGGTGCGGTGCACACCGCCCCCGGCCACGGCCAGGAAGACTTCGTGGTCAGCCAGAAGTACGGCCTGCTGGACAAGTACAACGCCGGCCAGGTGACCCCGATCGACGGCCGTGGCGTGTACCTGGAATCGACCCCGCCGGCCGGTGACGTGGTGCTGGCTGGCCAGCACCTGTGGAAGGCACAGGAAGCCATCGTCGGCGTGCTGCGCGACAACGGTTCGCTGCTGGCGTTCCATCCGATCCGCCACAGCTACCCGCACTGCTGGCGCCACAAGACGCCGGTGGTGTTCCGCGCCACCCCGCAGTGGTTCATTTCGATGGACAAGGCCAACCTGCGCAACGATGCGCTGGCCGCCATCGACACCGTCGGCTGGTTCCCGACCTGGGGCAAGGCGCGCATCCAGAGCATGGTCGACGGTCGCCCGGACTGGACCATCTCGCGCCAGCGCACCTGGGGCGTGCCGATCGCACTGTTCACCCACCGGCAGACCGGCGAGATCCATCCGCGTTCGGTGGAGCTGATGCAGCAGGTCGCCGACCGCGTCGAAGCCGAGGGCATCGACGTGTGGTACTCGCTGGATGCCGCCGAACTGCTGGGCGCTGAAGCCGCCGACTACGAGAAGGTCACCGACATCCTCGACGTCTGGTTCGACTCGGGCGTGACCCATGAAGGCGTGCTTGCGGCGCGTGGCTTCGGCAAGCCGGCCGACCTGTACCTGGAAGGTTCCGACCAGCACCGCGGCTGGTTCCAGTCCTCGCTGCTGACCGGCGTGGCGATCGACAAGCGCGCCCCGTACAAGCAGTGCCTGACCCACGGCTTCACCGTGGATGAGCACGGCCGCAAGATGTCCAAGTCGCTGGGCAACGGCATCGAGCCGCAGGACATCATGAACAAGCTGGGCGCGGACATCCTGCGCCTGTGGATCGCCTCGGCCGACTACAGCAACGAGATGTCGCTGTCGCAGGAGATCCTCAAGCGCAACGCCGATGCCTACCGCCGCCTGCGCAACACCGCACGCTTCCTGCTCGGCAACCTGGACGGTTTCGATCCGGCACAGCACCTGCGTCCGCTCGACCAGATGGTCGCGCTGGACCGCTGGATCGTGCATCGCGCGTGGGAGCTGCAGGAGAAGATCAAGGCGGCCTACGACGGCTACAACATGGCCGAGATCGTGCAGCTGCTGCTGAACTTCTGCAGCGTGGACCTGGGCTCGCTGTACCTGGACGTGACCAAGGATCGCCTGTACACGATGCCGACCGATTCGCACGGTCGCCGTTCGGCACAGAGCGCGATGTACCACATCGCCGAAGCGTTCACCCGCTGGGTGGCGCCGATCCTGACCTTCACCGCCGACGAGCTGTGGGGCTACCTGCCGGGCGAACACGCCGGCCACGTGCTGTTCACCACCTGGTACGACGGCCTGGCGCCGCTGCCGGCCGATGCCCAGCTCAACGCCACCGACTTCGACCAGTTGCTGGCTGTGCGCGAGCAGGTGGCCAAGGTGCTCGAGCCGATGCGTGCCAACGGCGCCATCGGTGCCGCGCTGGAAGCGGAGATCACCATTGCCGCCAACGAGGAGCAGGCCGCGAAGTGGCAGCCGCTGGCCGATGAACTGCGCTTCCTGTTCATCAGTGGCGACGTGCAGGTGCGCCCGGCGACCACCGACGAGGTGTTCGTCAGCGCCCAGCCGACCACCAAGGCCAAGTGCGTGCGCTGCTGGCACCACCGCGCCGACGTCGGCAGCAACGCCGATCATCCGGAACTGTGCGGCCGTTGCGTGAGCAACGTGACCGGCGCCGGCGAAGTGCGGAGCTGGTTCTGATGGCCGCGCCCCGTCCGCATCCGAACGCCCTGGTCTGGCTGCTGCTGTCGGCCGCCATCATCGGCCTGGACCAGTGGTCCAAGGCCTGGGTGCTGTCGAGCCTGCCGGAGTTCCAGCCGGTGGTGGTCATCGACGGCTTCTGGAACTGGTACCGCACCTACAACACCGGCGCGGCATTCAGTTTCCTGAGCGACGCCGGTGGCTGGCAGAAGTACTTCTTCACCGCACTGGCGATCGCCATCAGCGGCCTGATGGCGTGGTGGCTGCGCGGCACCGCGCGCGGCAACTGGAAGGCCGCGGTGCCGTATGCGCTCATCATCGGCGGCGCCATCGGCAACGTGATCGACCGCCAGGTGCACGGCCACGTGGTCGACTTCATCCAGTGGTACGTGGGCAGCTACACCTGGCCCTCGTTCAACATCGCCGACTCGGCCATCGTGGTGGGTGCCATCGGCATCGCCCTGTTTGGCCTGTTCGACGGCAAGTCCGCCAAAAAGGCGGATAATGCCAATCCGAAACCGTAAGCCGGCCGCTGCCGGGAGATTGAACTGATGGATGTGCTGCTCGCCAACCCGCGTGGTTTCTGTGCCGGTGTCGATCGTGCGATCGAGATCGTCAAGCGCGCGATCGAAACGCTGGGCGCGCCCATCTATGTTCGCCATGAAGTGGTGCACAACCGCTTCGTGGTCGACGACCTGAAGCAGCGCGGGGCGATCTTCGTCGAGGAACTCGACGAAGTGCCGGACAACAACACGGTGATCTTCAGCGCCCATGGCGTGTCCCAGGCCGTGCGCCAGGAAGCCGAGCGCCGTGGCCTGAAGGTGTTCGACGCCACCTGCCCGCTGGTGACCAAGGTCCACTTCGAAGTCGCCCGCCACTGCCGTGCCGGCCGTGACGTGGTGCTGATCGGCCACGCCGGTCACCCGGAAGTGGAAGGCACCATGGGCCAGTGGAACCGCGAAGCCGGCACCGGCCAGATCTACCTGGTGGAAGACGTGGAGCAGGTTGCCACGCTGCAGATCAACCAGCCGGAAAACTTCGCCTACACCACCCAGACCACGCTGTCGGTGGATGACACGCGCGGGATCATCGATGCGCTGCGCGAGCGTTTCCCGGCGATGCAGGGCCCGAAGAACGACGACATCTGCTACGCCACGCAGAACCGCCAGGATGCCGTGCGCGATCTGGCCAAGCGCTGCGACCTGGTGCTGGTGGTCGGTTCGCCGAACAGCTCCAACTCCAACCGCTTGAGCGAGCTGGCCCGCCGTGAGGGCGTGGAGTCGTACCTGATCGACGGCGCGCACGAGATCGACCCGGCATGGGTGGCAGGCAAGCAGCACATCGGCGTGACCGCCGGCGCCTCTGCACCGCAGGTGCTGGTCGATGGCGTGCTGGCGCGCCTGGCCGAACTGGGCGCCACCGGCGTGGGCGAGCTGGACGGCGAACCGGAATCGATGGTGTTCGCGCTGCCGAAGGAACTGCGCCTGCGCCTGGTCGACTGACCGGGAAGCGCCTCATCCACGCATGGCGTGGATCTACTGGAACTGCTCTGGTGGGTGCGAACTGGCACACGGTGGGTGCAAACCAGCACAAGGTGGGTGCGAACCTTGGTTCGCACGCTTTTTCGCACGCAAGGATGGGCGGCCCGCCCATGACCTTTGGCCATGGGGCAGGGCACGTTACAGGCCTAGCATCGGAAGATTCTCCGCTGTTGGAACCTGCCCGATGAAGACCCGAGCCTTGGCGATGTCGTTGCTGTTCGCGCTGGCGGCCACGCCTGCACTGGCGCAGACCTCGCCACCGGCGAACGCGGTGGCCCCCGGCCTGCTGCGCATCGATGTCGACGCGCGCGATCTGGCCCGGCGCATCTTCAAGGTGACCGCTACGATGCCGGCCAAGCCCGGCCCGATGACCCTGCTGTACCCGCAGTGGATTCCCGGCAACCATTCGCCCACCGGCCCGATCGACAAGTTGGCCGGGCTGCGCGTGACCGCCAACGGCAAGCCGCTGGCCTGGCAGCGTGACCAGTTCAACGTCTATGCGTTCAAGGTGAACGTGCCCGAGGGCGTGAGCGAGATCGTCGCCCACTTCGACTTCCTGTCCTCGCAGGGCGGCAGCCAGGGCCGGGTGGTGATGACCCCGGAAATGCTCAACCTGCAGTGGAACGCCAATTCGCTGTATCCGGCCGGCGTCGATGCACGCAACCTGCAGGCGCAGGCCAGCGTGACCCTGCCCAAGGGCTGGTCGTTCGCAACCGCGCTGGAAACCGCGCGGCGCGACGGTGACACCGTGGTGTTCAAGCCGATCTCGTATGACCATCTGGTCGATTCGCCCTTGTTCGCCGGCGAGCACTACCAGCGCATCGATCTCGACCCGGGCGCGAAGGTGCCGGTGCACCTCAATGTGTTTGCCGACGACGCCAAATCACTGAAGCCGAGCGAGGCGCAGATCACCATGCATCGCGCGCTGGTGCAGCAGGCCGACAAGCTTTACGGTGCGCGCCACTACAACCACTATGAGTTCCTGCTGGCATTGACCGACCGCCTCGGTGGCATCGGCCTGGAGCATCACCGTTCCAGCGAGAACAGCGCTGACCCGGGCTACTTCATCGAGTGGGACAGCAACGCGTGGATGCGCGATCTGTTGCCGCACGAGTACACCCATTCCTGGAACGGCAAGTACCGTCGCGGCGCCGACCTGGCCACCGCCAACTTCAACGTGCCGATGGGCGACAGCCTGCTGTGGGTGTACGAGGGCCAGACCCAGTTCTGGGGCCAGGTGCTGGCGGCGCGTTCGGGGCTGTGGTCGACCGCGCAGGCGCGCGACATGCTGGCCAATGTGGCCGCGACCTACGACCGTGGCCGACCGGGCCTGGCCTGGCGGCCGCTGCAGGACACTACCAACGATCCGACCATCGCCCAGCGCCGCACGCTGCCCTACCGCAACTACCAGATGAGCGAGGACTACTACTCCGGCGGCCAGATGCTGTGGCTGGAAGTGGAGGGCAAGCTGCGCGAACTGAGCGGCAACCGCCGCAGCCTGGACGACTTCGCGCGTGCGTTCTTCGGCGTCGGCAATGGCGACTGGGACGTCAACCCGTACACCTTCGATGATGTGGTCGCGACCTTGAACGGCATCGCGCCGTACGACTGGGCGACGTTCCTGCGCGGGCGCCTGGACGGCCACGGTTCGTTGACCGGCGGCCTGGAGCTGGCGGGCTGGAAGCTGGTCTACCGCGATACGCCGAACGACGCCTACAAGGCACAGGAAAAACGCGCCAAGGCGGCATTGCTGGCCTATTCGCTGGGCGCGACCGTACTCGACAGCGGTACGGTCGGCGATGTGATCTGGGACAGCCCGGCGTTCAACGCCGGTCTTGCACCGGGCATGAAGGTGATCGCGGTTGGCGGCCGTGAGTACAGCAGCCAGCGCTTGAAGGACGCGGTGGCTGCGGCAGCGAAGGACAAGGCGCCGATCGTGCTGCTGGTGAAGCAGTTCGACCGCATCGAAACGATGAGCATCGCCTACCACGGTGGCCTGCAGTACCCGGTGCTGGAGCGTATCGCCGGCAAGCCTGACCGCCTCGCAGAATTGTGGAAGGCGCGATGAAGCCGCGCGCCCGCGATGGCGTGATCCTGCTGATGGCGATCTTGGCCATCATCGGTGCCTTCCTGCACGGTGACGGGCGCTGGCTGCATTGGCTGGCCAAGCCGACCACCACGCTGCTGATCGCTGCCATCGTCTGGCGCGTGCATGATCCCGCGCAGCCGTTCTATCGACGCGCGGTGTTGGCCGGCATGCTGCTGTCGTGCGTGGGTGACATCGCGTTGATGCTGCCGATGGATGCGTTCGTGCCGGGCCTGGTTGCGTTCCTGCTGGCCCACCTCTGCTACATCGTGGCCTTCCGCGACGGCCTGCGTGCGGGACGTGGGCTGTTGGCGGCCAGCGTCCTGCTGGCGACGTTTGCCGTGCTCAACGTACTTGGCCTGTGGCCGCACCTGCCTGCACCGATGCGTGCGCCGGTGTTGGCGTATGTGGTGGTGCTGGCCTCGATGGCGGTGCTGGCACTGGCACGCCAGTGGCGCCGGCCACAGCCCGCTGCCGTGGAAGCCAGCAGCGCGCGCTGGGCGGCCGCCGGTGCGCTGCTGTTCGTCGCCAGCGATTCACTGCTGGCCTGGGACCGCTTCGCCGGCGGTCTGCCGCTGGCCAGCCTGCTGGTGCTGTCCACGTACTACGGCGCGCAGTACGCAATCGCCCGCTCGGTGAAATAGAAAAAGGGGACGGAGGGGATTAAGTCGCAATCCGCACCAAGGCACATGCGACTTAATCCCCTCCGTCCCCTTTTTTTGTGGCCTATCGGCGGTTCACGCCGCGCAGGGTGCCCTGCGCATCGAACTGCAGGCGCACGGATTCGCGGTCACCAGCGACGTCATCCGGCAGCCACACCAGCTTGCCGCCTTTGCGCACGATCACGTAGACGTGGCCGACTTCGGATGCGGGGTTCTGCAGCGCGTCGCGTTGTTCCTGCAGTGCCTGCGCCACGCGCGGCACGGCCTCGAAATCGATGCTGGCCAGGGGTGTGCTGCTGCGCTGCAGGCTGATGGTCGGCGCGAACTGCTGCGGGTTCACCGGATTGCCCTTGCGCCACTGGCCACGTTCGAAGTGGTAGCTGTCGACGTGACCCGGCTGTTGCGGGTCGACCAGATCGAGGTTGATGCGGCCATCGTCGTAGAAGTGGATGCTATGGAAGACCGTCAGCCTCTGGCCAGCCAGTGCCGGCAGCTGCTCCAGTGCCTGGCGCGCAGCCTGCAGGTAGTCCGCATCGAACAGGCGATTGTTGCGTTCGGGCGCCGCAGCGGTACTCGCCGCGGGGAAGGCGGCCGGGGACGGCACAAGCGATGCGGGTTGCTCGCGCGGCGACTGAGACGAGACGGAGGGTGGCAACCGGTCCGGCTGTACCGAATGCCCCAGCGTTTCGCTGATGGTCTGCACCGCGCCGCCGGCAACGGCCACGCCCGCCAGAACCAGCAGCAATACCAGGAACACGGCGCGGGTGGAGGGCGGCTGTTTCATACGCCCTCCAGGCGCACGTTGCCACGGTCATCGGGGTCGTACAGCAGGGTCACGGTTTCGCGCGGGATGTTGGCTAGATCGATCAGCGGGATGAAGCGGCGCACGCTCACCTGCTGTACGCGGCCGTCACGATCGGTGTACTCCAGCTGGAACTCCACCTGCGGCTGTTCGTTGAGGTAGGTGCCGGTCTGACGCACCTTCAGCACCCTGGCCTCCACGCCGATGCCGCGGTACTTCAACGCGTCGCCGCGCGCATCAGCCTGCAGCAGGCGGCCAAGCAGGCGCAGCCCCAAGATGTACCCACACAGCACCAGCGGGCACACCAGCAGCGGGTGGCCGAAGGACAGGAAGGTCCAGCCAAGACCCTCGCTCTGCAGCCGGTAGGCCGCCACATAGGCAGCGGCTACCAGGACGATGCAGAGCGCTGCGCCGATGCTTCGCCGCCACAGGCTGGCGACATCCAGTTCGGGCTGGGCACCGTCCAGTACCACGTTCGGGAACGCGCCCGGCACCTGGCTCAGGCGTGCATCGACGTGCCTGCCGACGCCGAAGCGCTGCAGTTGCGGCTTGCTGTCGACCACCAGCAGCTGTTCGCGGATCGGCGTGCCGGACAGGTTCTTGAAGGACAGCTGCAGTTTCCATTGCGCGAAGCCACGCACCTGTACGCCGGTCTGTTCAGCGTGTTCGATCAGCGCATCGCGCGGTTCGCCATCGGCGAGGATCGAGCGGACGCGATGCAGGGCGCGCGGTGGGCCGAGCAGCAGGAAATGCAGGAACGCGAACAGCAGAGAGAGCCATGCAGCCAGCGACAGCACAAGCAGCAGCAGGGACAGCCATGGCGCGCTGCGATCAGCCAGCGCCACCGGCCAGGAGGTTCCGAAATAGAGGATGCAGGGGAAGGGCAACGCGAAGAACAGCAGGAACGCGCCCCAGAACCAGAGATAGGCTTTCATGGGGAAGGTGGCAGACCGGTGGAACAGGCCGCGTAGCGTACTACGCTCAGCGGAACTGCAGGGTAAGCAGGTAGTAGCGACCCAGTGGATCGTCCAGCCCCGGCATCTGCCCACCATTGCCGACCAGGTAGTTCACCGGTTGCGCATCAAGCACGTTGTGCACGTCCAGCGCCGCGATGACGCGTGTGCCCAGGCGGCGCGCCAGGTGCAGGTTCCAGCGCAGCTGGCGCGGATTCATGCAGTGGTTCTGTTCGATCTGCCGCTGCGGGCACTCGGCGCCGGGCAGCCATGCGCGGGTGCGGCCCACCTGGTTGCCGCGCAGGGCGATGTCCCAGTTGCTGTTCTGCCATTGCACGTTGAGGACCGCCGCCATCTCGGGCGTGACATGCCCGCGCAGGTCGATCGCCGGCTCGTGGTCCCGACGGCGGCGCAGCTCCTGCTGCTTCAGCGCGTCCAGCGAGAACAACCACTGGCCGGTGCTGCCGGTGTCGATCCGGTATTCGCCACGCAGCACCCAGTTGCGGGAAGTGGTGCGGCCGATATTGTCGAACGACAGGCGGAGGCTGCTCAGGTTGCCATCCTCATCCAATTGCCAGGTGTCACGGTTCCACACGGCATCGGCCGGCTGCAGCGCGAGGATCTCGTTGCGCAGCTCGACGATGTTGTGGGTCAGCGAAAGCGAGAACGCATCGCTGGGTGACCAGGTCGCCGCCAGTGAATGGCTGCGTGAGCTCTCGGCCTTGAGCGCGTTGTTCTCCTCCACATCCGCAGTGACCACGCAGCGGCCGTCCGGCTCGCTCTGTGCACAAGGTGGCAGTGCGCTTGAGACGGGCAGGGTAAGGGTGCCGAACTGTCCTGGCGGGCGGCGCTGTTCGAACAGGCTGGGCGCGCGATAGCCGCGGCCGCTGGCCAGCAGGAACGACCAGTGCGGTGTTGGCGTCCAGCGCAGGCCGGCACGGGGCGAGAATGCCGTGTAGTCGCCGTCGTAGTCCCAGCGCGCGGCCAGGTCCATGCGCAGTTCCGACGTGAGTGGCAGGCCCAGTTCCGCATACGCGCCGCCACTCTGCCGCGACAGGCGCCGCTGCTGCTGCGGCAGCCCCAGTGCCAGATCGCCCTGGCTCAGCAGGGTGTCCGGGTGCGACGTCCAGCGTTCATGGCGCAGATCGATGCCGGTAGCCAGCTGCGCATTACCGCCCCGCATCGGCATCAATGCGCGCTGTATGCCCCACCAGCCCTGCCACTGCTCGGTAAGTCCACGGTTGCGGATCGATGGGAAGAGCGAAGTGGCTTCATCGGCGGGCAATGCATCGAAGCCTGGCAGGAACCTGAGCGACTGCGCAGCCTCGATGAACGGTTCGGCGCGCACGGTGCCCGGCGTGGCCAGGGTGACGTCGCTGCGCTGCGCGCTGATGCCGGCGTCCCAGCTGTGGCTGCCCTGGTCCCGGCCGATGCCCAGGGTGATATCGGCGTCGGTGGCACGGACCTGGGGACGCACATTGCCGGCTTCGCGCAGGACGCTGTTGAAGGTGTACCCGTACAGGCCGAGGGCGACGGCGGTCGGGCCCAGATCGAAACGCTGCCGGTTGTGGCTGGCGCGGGCTTCGGCATAGACGTAGCGTCCCTGGCCACGCTCATGCCGGTAGCGCAGATAGGCCGAGGCGGTATCGGAGGCCGGTTGAAGCGAACGAGGGCGCGAACTGTCGAACCAGCAGGCGCCATTGCGTCGTTTCAATGGTCCGTCGCAGCGCGTCGCGGGCCAGTAGTCGCCATCGCGGAAGGCGCCGATCAGGTACTGCGACGTCTCGGCGTGCCAGTCACGCTGGTCCCCCGCCAGGTGATCGACGCGATGCAGGTCGATGCCTGCGAACCAGCGGTCGCCGCTCCCGCGCAGGCCTCCGGTGGCGGCCTGCACGCGGTACTGGCCAGCGTCGCCACGACTGCTCAGACCGGTCTGCAGCGTTGCCTCCGGGCCGTCGGCCTGGTCGCGGAGGATGATGTTGACCACGCCGGACATGGCATCGGCACCGTAGATGGCCGATGCACCGCCGCGCACCAGTTCGATGCGTTCGACAAAGCTGAGTGGAATGCCGCCCAGGTCGGTGAGCCCGCCCTGTTCCAGGGACACCATTGGATAACGGGGCAGGCGCCGGCCATTGACCAGGAACAGGGTGGCGCGCGGTCCCATGCCATCCAGGCTGGTGGTGGCGGCTGCACCGACAGGCAGGTACTGCGAATCGCCACTGCGTGCGCTGCTCATCGCTGGCAGCCCGTTCATGCCGGGCAGGTGTCGCAGCAGGTCGAACAGGCTGCCGTAGCCACTGCGCAGGATGTCTGCGCGATCGATCGTGGTCACCGGCAGGGTGGTCTGCACGGAGGTGCGCGGCAACCGGCTGCCGGTGACATGGATCGGCGCCAGGTCCACCTGGGGGGGCGACTGCGGGGGCATGCGCGGGCGCGGCGCCACCGTTGCCGGAACCGGCGGCGCGACGGCGGGCGCGACGCGGATGCGGCGGACCACGAAGCCACCGGACGGTGTTCGAAGGATGGTCACCGGCATGCCGGCGACCAGCTGTTTCAGGGCCGATGCTGGATCGGCCTGGCCATGGGTGCCGCTGGCATGGAGCCCCGCCAGTTCCCGGGCATCGAACACCAGAGCGATGCCGCTTTGCCGTGCCCATTGCTGCAATGCCGAGGGCAACGGGCCAGCGTTGATGCGGTAGTCGTGGGTGGCAGCCGGATCGCCTGCGAGGGCGGCAGGCGGCGCGGCGACCAGCAGCGCCAGGCACAGCAGGGGGCGGAGCAGCCCCCACTGCAGCGCGCCTGGTCCTGCCATCACCGCAGGCCTCCTCAGTACGTGCGGCGCAGTTCCAGCGCGCCATCCGGGCGCGTCTGGCCAGCAATGGACCAGCCAAGTTCCAGCGCGGATAGCAACTCCTGTGCGTCGCCTGCGCGGAACGTGCCGCTGACTGCCAGATCGGTGATCTCCGGGTCGGCGATCACCAGCGGTGCATGGCCATAGCGGTTCATGCGTTCGACCACGATCGACAGCGGGGTGGCATCGAAGACCAGCTGCCCACGCAGCCAGCCCTCGGCGGCTGCCGTGGAGGACAACGCTGGGCCGGGCTGGATGCGCCCGGAGGGGAGTACCTGCAGTTGCTGGCCAGGGGCCAGGGTGTGCTGGGCGGCGCCGTTGCTGACTTCCACCGCACCCTCCAGCAGCGCGACCTCGACCAGGCCATCGTGCAGGCGCTCGACCTGGAAGGTGGTGCCGATATCGCGGATGGTGCTGGTGCCGGCGCGCAGCTGCAGTGCTTTGTTCGATGGCGCGACCTGCAACTGCAGGCGGCCGCGTTCGAGGTCCAGCTCGCGGTGGCGCCAGCCAAAGCGTGCGTGCAGCGTCGTGCCGGCATCGAGCATGGCTACGCTGCCATCGGGCAGGGTCAGCCGCTGCGCCTGATGCGTGTCATTGGCAAAGCGCTGCGGGGCTGGGTTGCCATCCACCGCTACCATCCAGCCCACGCCGATGGCCAGGCAGATACCAGCGGCCGCGGCCGCAGCAGGCAGCCAGCGGCGTCGGGCAGGCCGTGCCGCACGCGCCGCAGCCGTCCGCAGCCATGGGTCCGCAGCCAGGCCCTGGCCTTGCTGGAAAAGATCTTCGGCCTGCGCCCAGGCTTTGACATGGGCAGGGTCTTCAGCCAGCCAGTCTTCGAACGACTCGCGTTCGGCAGGGGTGCAGTCCGGGGCCTCCAACCGCGCTACCCAGGCGCTGGCGCGTGCGAACAGCGAGGCGTCTTCCGTGTGCCGGTGGCTGCTCATTCGGTATCCCCGTCGTTGTGCAGCGGATCCGGTCCCAACTCCTGGCGCAGGCCCTGCAGGGCGCGGGCGATGTGTTTTTCCACGGTCTTGGCTGTAATTCCACAGTGCCGCGCGATCTGCGTATAGCTCATGCCGGTGATCCGGTTGAGCAGGTACACCTCGCGCGCACGCTCGGGCAATTTGAAAAGGGCCTGCCGCAGCAGGGACAACATCTGCCCGGACTCTGCCTGGCGCAAGGGGTCCGGCGACGGGCTGGTGGGCTCGTCGTGACCATCATGCTCGGCCAGTGACAGGTGCGGTCGCGACTGCGGCGATCGGCCGCGATCGGCCAGGCGATTGCGCGCGATACGATACAGCAGCAGGCGCAGTTCGTCGGTGCCGTGCGCGCGATAGCGGATCAGCCGCTCCATGCAGTCCTGCGCGATGTCCTCTGCATCCTCCGGCCCGACGCCCCGTGTGCGCAGGAACGCGCACAGTGGCGCGCGTTCCTCGCGTACGAACGCGATGAAGGCGTCCGCAGGCGCGGGTGGCTCCGGCGCGTGGTGGATCAGGGGGGACGGAACGGACAGGGCTGGCCTCGGCTGACGTTGACGGGTGCGCCTTCGAGTTTTACGCGACGATGACCGGATGGGGAAGAGTGTGTGGTGCCCCCTCTCTCATTGTGAATGCATTCATTTTTTCCGGCCGACCGGGCTGGGGGAGATTCCGGCGCTTTGCCGTTTGACTCCTTACCCGCGTGTTGCGGGTGGAGAGAGAGAACGTATGAAGCATTCGAAGTTGAGCCTGGCCCTGGCCGGGCTGATCGCCGTTGGCGCCATCGCGGCGGCTGATGACGTCATGGCAATGAGTTATCACGTGCAGGGGGATCGCATCTTCCTGAGCGGCGGGGTGACCTACGCCGATGTGGTGTCGTTGCCCGCGTTGCTGGCCAAGGCACAGGCCGAGGGCCGGCCGATCCGCGAAGTGGTGCTGCGCACCTCCAATGGTGGCGCGCTGATCGCCGGCGAGTGGCTGCAGGGCGTGATCCGCACGTCCGGCCTGAACACCATCGTGTCCGGCCACTGCATTTCGTCCTGCTCGATCATGCAGTCCGGTGGCGTCGAACGCTATCTGGCCGGTGATCTGCCGATCGTCGATTCGGTACAGATCCACGCGGCCAGCAACAGCGGCAAAGTGATCTACACGCCGTCGCCGCGGATGACCCAGATCTACACCGGCAACTACGGCGGTGGCATCGATGCCGGGCTGCTGCACAAGGCCATGTATGAAGTCGTGCAGCCCAACGGCCTGCTGGTGTTCCGCGATCCGGCGCGCACCACGGGTGCCTCGGTCACTTTCGATCCTGATGGCAGCGGCAGCAAGCTGGAGTCGTTCCCGGGGCAGGACATCTACAGCAACAGGGTCATCACCGCCAAGGGCTACCGCGATCCGGGCGATACGTTGAATGTCACCGCCAACGTGAGCGGCGACATCAACCCGGGCTACCTGCGCACCGGTCGCCAGCTGCAGACCTTCGTCGATGATGACTTCGCGCGCTGGAACACCAACTGGCAGTCCAGCTACATCAACCTGGCGCAGAGCATCTACAACGCCTCCAGCAATGGTCCGCAGGGCATCGGCGCGAACTCGGTACAGGACTACCAGAACGATCCCACATACAAGGCCCTGCTGCTGTCGAAGCTGCGCCTGGGCGACCTGGATGTGTCCACGCTGGACAACTCCATGGGCGTGATCCGCGTGACCAACGGCGCGACATGGCGGACCTCCGCGACCACCGGTGCCGACTTCATGCTGGTCGACAACGGCACCATCGCGCTGGAAGGCGGCGCCCTGCGCGCTTCGGAGGTGCGGGTAATGGGCGCAGGCATGCTGGTCGGCAATGGTGACGTGGCCGGCACCGCTATGGATCTCAGTGCGCTGGCCAGCGGTACCCGCCCGTCCTGGCGCGAGGACGGCTTCAACCGCCTGCGCGTGTACGGGACCCTGATGCCGCGCGGCGGCGATCTGGTCACCCATGGCTACGTCAACATCATGCCGGGCGGGAAGGTGCTGTTCGATGTGACCGAGAACGGCGGGGCGGGCAGTGGCCGCCTGCGCGTAGGCAGTTTCTTCGACAGCAAGCAGACCGACGGCGCGCTGGTGATCTCCAAAGGGGCCTTCCTCGAACTGAACGTGGCGCAGGGTTACTACGGCCAGGACTTCCGCCGTGACCTGGTGCAGGGCCCGATATACCAGGGCGGCTTCGAAGAGGTCGTGCGTCTGGGTGACACCGGCTACAGCGCCAGCATTACCGGCGGCGAAGTGTTCCGCCCGCGCCACAACTCGCTGCTGAGTTTCAACGTGAAGCAGGCCGCTGACGGCCTGTGGCTGACCGCCAACCCGGGTTTCGACCAGCTGGGCCTGTTCACCAACGGCACTTCCGGCGATGGCTTGGGCCGCGCGCTGGCGACCGCTTCCGATCGCAGGGATGGTGGCCTGAAGTCGCTGCTCGGCGCCCTGCAGTTCGCCGACCGTGACGTGATCGCACAGCAGGCCGGTACCCTGCGCGGTGACGCGCACGCGACCCTGCGCCTGGCCGACAACGCATTGGTGGGCAGCATCGGCGACGTGGTGCAGCAACACCAGGCCGCGATGCGCAGTGGTGGTGATGCCGACGGCCTGGCTTCGCAGGCCGCGCAATCGGTGTCGGCGCAGCCGGGCATGCGCCACGGCAGCCTGTTCAACCAGCTGGCCATGCATCTGGTCGAGCCGGCGGCGGGTGGCGGTGAAGGCAGTGGCTCTGGTCGCAACCATGGCCTGTGGGCGCGCGGTTTCGCCAGCCACGGCCGCATCGATGCCGACGGTGGCGTGGCAGGCTTGAGCCATAACATCGGCGGCATCGTCGTCGGCGCCGATACCCGCGTTGCCGATGACCGCGTCACCCTGGGCGTCAGCGTGGCAGCGGCGGATATGTCGACCAAGGGCCGCGACGGCTCCGACTTCAGTGGTGACGTGCGCGCGCTGGACGTGGGCGGCTACCTGGACGCGACCTATTCGCGCGGCTATCTCTCGGCGGCGGTGCGCTACACAGACCTGCGTCACGACACCCGCCGCAGCGTCAGCGGTATCGATGGCCTGCAGCAGCCGCTGCGTGCCACGTACAGCAACGATGCGATCTCCGCGCGGGTGGAGCACGCGTTCTCATTCACCACGGGCAAGGGCCTGGTGATCCAGCCGCTGTTGCCGGTGGTGGACTACGCGCGTACCTCGGCCACGCGCTTCAATGAAGGGCAGGGTGCGGGTGCACTGGTCGGTCGCAGCGGCAGCCTGGAGAGCATCCGCGTGGGCGCCGGCCTGCAGCTGTTCAGGACCTTCGAAGGCAACAACGGCGAGCGCATTACCCCGCGTGCCCGCGTGGTCTGGCAGAAGGAACTGGGCGACTCGCAGGCGCGCTACAGCACCGGCTTCGCCGCAGCACCGGATCTGGTGTTCGGGGCAAGCAGCCAGGCCGTGGGCGAGCAGGTGCTGGCCTGGAACCTGGGCGTGACCAGCCGCGCCAGCGAACGCCTGTCGATCATGGCCGACTACGTGGGCGAGCGTCGTGACGGGCAGATCCAGAACGGCGTGATGCTGGGGCTGGGTTACAAGTTCTGAGTGGCACAGGGCACCGGCGATGTTCGCATCGCCGGTGCCATCCCCACGGACGCGTGGCTGCGGTATGGTCGGCATGGCATTCCATCCAGGTTCTTCCATGCAGATCGCCGTCTTCAGCGCCCGACCCTACGACCGTCGCTTCCTGGACGAAGCCAACCTGCGTGAGGCGGCGGGGCAGGGTTACACGTTCGTCTACTTCGATGCCGCGCTGGATGTGCATACCGCAGCGCTGGCACAGGACTGCGCCGCGGTCTGCGTGTTCGTCAACGATCGGCTGGATGCGCAGGTGCTGCGCGCGCTGCACGCGTTGGGTGTGCGGGCCGTGCTGCTGCGCTGTGCGGGCTTCAACAATGTGGACCTGGCCGCTGCGAAAGCGCTGGACCTGTTCGTCGCGCGGGTGCCGGCGTACTCGCCCGAAGCCGTGGCCGAGCATGCACTGGCGCTGGTGATGACCCTCAACCGCCAGACCCATCGTGCCTACAACCGCGTGCGCGAGGGCAACTTCATGCTCGATGGCCTGCTCGGGCGCACCCTGCATGGCCGCACGGTCGGCATCATCGGTACCGGCAAGATCGGCCTGGCCACCGCGCGCATCTTCAAGGGCATGGGCTGCACGGTGCTGGGGCACGATCCGTATCCGTCGGCGGCCTTCGCAGGTATCGGCGAGATGGTTGCGCTGGATGAACTGCTGGCGCGCGCTGACATCGTCTCGCTGCACTGCCCGCTGACGCCCGATACCCAGCACCTGATCAATGACGCCTCGCTGGCGCGGATGAAGCCGGGCGCGATGCTGGTCAACACCTCGCGCGGCGGATTGGTGGATACCCATGCAGTGATCCGCGGGCTGAAGTCGCGCCGGCTCGGCCACTTGGCCATCGACGTGTACGAGCAGGAAAGCGCGCTGTTCTTCCAGGACCTGTCCGGCGAGATCATCGACGACGAGGCCTTCCAGCGCCTGATGACCTTCCCCAACGTGCTGGTGACCGGCCACCAGGGCTTCTTCACCGTGGAGGCGCTGCAGGAGATCTCGGCGATCACGCTGGGGAACCTGCAGGATTTCGCGGCTGGGCGGGTGTGTGCCAACCGGGTAGAGGCGGACTGAGCCGGGTGGATTGACCGCCGGGGCGCCCAGCCCGTAAAATCGCGGGCTCCGCCGGAATAGCTCAGTTGGTAGAGCGGCGCATTCGTAATCGCGACGCGGCTGTCGTGGTGGCGGAGGCAGAAGGCATGCGGTACAAGGCTTTAGGGCCGCCAGCGGTCCGATGGTGAGGTAGCGCGGACACGGTTTGAACAAGTTTCAGGTTTCCGCCGGAGTAGCTCAGTTGGTAGAGCACGTCATTCGTAATGATGGGGTCGTAGGTTCGATTCCTATCTCCGGCACCACCTAAAGGTGAGAAGGGCAGCCCACAAGGCTGCCCTTCTTGCTTTGCAGGGGACGGTATCCTCGACAGGCATCCTTGCCAGCCTTATGCTTCCACCCAACGTGTAAAGATGGGGCGAGGTGCGTTCGGTGAGCTTGAGCATCGAGGAAAAGCAAGAGTTGTTGAGGGCATTGGATGGATTGACCAACTCTCAGCAACGGCGCATCCAAGAGACCATCTTGGCCTACGCGCGCTCGCGGCGATTTTGGCGGCGGCCGGATTCTGACCTTGTCACTGATGTTGTTCTCGACGACCTAGGCGACAGGTTGCTGACCCACCATGCGAGCAGCCGTCAAGCACTGAGCAAGGATCGGTTCGAATACGCGCTGGAGGCTTCGCTCAATGCGGCAGGCATCGAGGCGGCCTTGGAGAAGAACCCGACCAACCGTGGCCATGACATCACCATCAATGGAGTACCTGTCAATCTCAAGACCCAGGCGAACGCGGCCATCCGTGAGGACCGCATCCACGTTAGCAAATGGATGGAGCTCGGCCGTGGTGAGTGGGACATTGACTTCCAGCGCCAACAGTTTTTGACGCACCTCAACGGCTACGACCGCATCTTTACCATGCGTTGCTTGAGCAAAGAGCTGGAGCACGTGAGGTACGAGCTGGTCGAAATTCCGAAGAGTCTGCTGCTGGAAAGCGCGACTGCCCCGATTGAACACATGGCGAATTCGACGCAGTCACTCATCCCGGCATACGTCAAGGTCAGGGACGCGACAGGAGGCATCAAGTTCGAGCTCTACTTCGATGCCGGCGGTGAGAGGAAGTTGCAGGTGAAGAACATCCGTAAGGACCTCTGCCGGGTTCATGCCACATGGGCGTTCGGTCGGGATATTGCTGCCTGAGGGCGCTCCCTTCAAGCGAGCTGCGCCGTAGTATTTGGATCATCACCGGATGACTATTGAGAGTTGATTTTGACTAAGAAGCTGGGTGTAGTGGATCTCTTTTCGGGCGCCGGAGGCATGAGCTGCGGTTTCAAGCGCCACGGCGCCTTCCAGATCATCGGGGCAGCTGACCTAGAGGTTGCAAAGCCTAGCTACGGCGTGGGCGCGACGAACTGCAATGCCACATACGAGCACAACCACGGCCTGCGCCCCGCCAATGTCAATCTCGCTACTACGGGGCCGGAAGAACTAGCAGAACATTTTGGGTTCACCCCAGAGGATGTGGATGTTCTCATCTCGTGCGCGCCTTGCACTGGGTTCAGCCAAAAACAGGCTCGAAACCATGTAAATGATGATGCGAGGAATCAACTCGTGCGGCGGACCGCCCTGTTTGCAGCGGTCTGGAGGCCTCGCTACATCCTCATGGAAAACGTCAAAGAGCTGCTGAGTGGCCGGCACCGTCACCATTTTGAGGGGCTATACAAAGACCTGACCGAGCTGGGCTACGAGGTCTTTGCGGAGGTGCATGACCTCTCCGAATTTGGGCTTCCTCAACGGCGGCTCAGAGCATTGGTTGTCGCCAAGCTCGGGGGCCGTCTTGTCCCCATGCTTCGTCCTGCGCCTAGGGTTCGCACTGTCCGGGATGCAATCGGCCATCTACCTCGACTTGAAGCGGGCGAAACTCACCCAGATGACCCCATGCACGTCTGCCCCACGATGAACGACGTCACTCGTGCCCGAATGCAAGCGATCCCCAAAGACGGTGGTAGCTGGATAGACATACCTGAAGACAAGGCCCATCTTAGAATCCCCAGCATGAACGTCGAAAAGCCTGGCTCATACCCAGACGTGTACGGCCGCCTCGCTTGGGATAAGCCTGCGCCGACTGTGACGCGTGAGTGCAGCTCTCCAGGAAATGGCCGCTACACACATCCCGAGCAAGACAGATTGTTGTCGGTTCGCGAGATGTCGTTGCTCCAAGGCTATCCCGAGGACTATGTATTCCTCGGCTCGCTCTCATCGAAGTATCGCCAGATTGGTGACGCGGTTCCGCCCTTAGTCAGCGCGATGCTGGCCGAGGCTGTCGCATCAGACGCATTAGGTGAAGCGTCGACAGGCGTGGAACATCTGCAAGTCCGGGGACAGCTCGCTCTGAGTGTCTGAGCTCCTCAGAGGTTTGTAGGAATCTGCGCTCGGAGTAGCCGCACGGTCTCACCAGGTGGCCCGTGGCGCGTCCGGGGCCGCGCGGCCTGATACCGAGCAGCCCGGACCGCGTCGCGCCGCACGGGCTCACCGGGGAGCCCGGACAAAGTGTTGGTGTCGGCGCGAGAGTCGGGCCGGTACTATGTGAACTAATCGGGCTGGCGACCAGGCCTGCCCGAGGATCGCCGGCAATGGCTATGGCGGTCAGAAGTGCTTTCGGTGGCAAGAACAGCCGAGGCCAGCCCAGCGTGACGAGCCAGGCAGCCCATCTCTGCGACGCACAGCAGGCCCAGTCCCCCGGCGGCATGCCGCCGCCGCGGGAGCCCTGGAGATGGAGCACGCCTGTGACTACCCCCTACGAACCCAAGAAGCTCTCCCCCGAGGAGATGGCGGAGCTGCATGCGCTCCCCGACGACGCGCTGGCGACCGCCCAGGAGGCGGCCGCGTTCCTGCGCCTGAAGTACAACACCCTGTCGTGGTACCGCTGCAACGGCGGAGGCCCGAAGTACACCCGCGTCGGACCGAAGCTGATCCGCTACCGCATGGGCGACCTGCGCGAGTACGCGAAGGGCCAGCCGATGGGCGAGGGAATGCGGAAGGTCGGCGCCGCGATGCTGGCGGCTCGCACCGCCAAGGCGGAGGGCTGACCGATGGCCGCACAAGAAAACGCCCACGGCGTGCTAGACCGTGGGCGCAAGGTTACAACCGACCGGGAGACGGAGCCTGCCAGAGCTCACGGGATCAATGATGCCGTGGGGCGCAGCTCGCCGACGCCGTCATTCGACGTCGATGGTCTGATCCGCGCGGGCCTCACGCTGATCCCGCTCCACAGGTGGGACGCGCGAGACGAAAAGGGTCGCCAGCGCGGCAAGTCGCCGCGCGACGGCGCCTGGCAGGCCAGGGACTACGACAGCCGCGAGGTGGTGGAGCAGGCGCGCCGCGACGGCCGCAACGTGGGCGTGCGCTTGCCGCCGACGTGGATGGTGCTCGACGTGGACCCGCGCAACTTCGGAGGAAAGGACGACCCCGACAACGCCGCCGGACGCGACCCGCTGGCCGAGCTGGTGCGGGACGCGCGCATCGACCTGTCCGCGTGCCCGCACGTCGTCACCGGATCGGGCGGGCACCACTACTACTTCCGCAAGCCCGCCGACGTGCAGCTCCTCGACAGCCTGGAGACCTACCCCGGCGTGGAGTTCAAGAGCCAGGGGCGCCAGGTAGTGGCCCCCGGCTCCGTGCACCCGAACGGCAGGCGCTACGAGTGGGACGACCTGGCGCCGTTCCCCGAGGAGGCGCCGCAGGTGCCCGACGCGCTGCTGCGCCTGACGCGCCGCCCCGTGCGGGCCCACGGCGAGGCGGCCGGGCTCGGCGAGCTCACGCCGGAGATGCTGGCCGCCTCCCTTGAGCACCTGGACCCCTGCGACTTCCAGGACCACGACTCGCAGTGGCTGCCGCTGATGATGGCCTGCCACCACGCCACCGCGGGCGAGGGGCGTCAGGAGTTCATCGACTGGAGCACGCAGGACCCGAAGTACCGCGACGACGCCTGGACCATCGGCCGCAAGTGGGACTCGCTGCACGCCAGCCCGACCGGGGGACGGCGGGGCCGCCCCGTGACGGTGAAGTTCCTGCACAAGGTCGTGCAGGAGGCGGGCGGCCAGGTGGCGCGACCCGAGGCGGAGGACGACTTCGACGCGTGGGAGGACCCCGAGGACCTAGGGCGCGGCGTGGACGACGCGGCGCTGCGCGAGCCGCCGAGGGCCGAGGGCATCGCGGCCGTCATCGAGGAGATGAACGCCCGGCACTACGTCGCGCTGGACAACGGGTTCCAGGTCGTCACCGAGGAGCCGGACCCGATCTTCGACGGGCGCGTGCGCTACCAGCGCCTCTCCAAGAGCGACTTCCGATCGGCCTACGAGAACCAGCTCGTCGAGCACAACGACAAGCTGATGAGCAGGGCCGACCTCTGGCTCAGGAGCCCGCACCGCCGCACCTACAAGGGCATCATCTTCGACCCGGCGCGCGAGCAGGAGCACGAGGGCTGGCTCAACATGTGGAAGGGCTGGTCCGTCGAGCCGAGGCCCGGCGACTGGTCGCTGCTCCGCGAGCTCATCCGCGACGTGCTCACCGACGGCGACGCCGCCTCGTTCGAGTACGTGCTGAACTGGATGGCCTTCATGTTCCAGCACCCCGAGAAGGTCGCGGAGGTCGCCATCGCCTTCAAGGGCGCGAAGGGCACCGGCAAGGGCACGCTCGGCCGCGCGCTGTTCAAGCTCTCGGGCGCGAGCGGACTGCACATCAGCTCGCCCGGCCACCTCGTCGGCCGCTTCAACTCGCACCTGCAGAACTGCGTCTGCCTGTTCGCCGACGAGGCGTTCTGGGCCGGCGACAAGGCGGGCGAGGCCGTGCTGAAGCAGCTCGTCACGGAGCCGACCCTCACCTACGAGGGCAAGGGCCGAGACGCGGTGACGGGCAGGAACCACGTCCACATCGTCATGGCGTCCAACAACGAGTGGGTCGTGCCGGCCGGCATGGACGGGGAGCGCAGGTTCGCGGTGTTCAACGTCAACGAGCGGCGTCGCGGCGACAGGGAGTTCTTCAACGCCCTCAACCGCCAGCTCGACGGCGGCGGCCTCGCGGGCCTGCTGCACGAGATGCTGACCCGCGACCTGGGCGACTGGCACCCGCGCGACAGCGTGCCGCAGACCGAGGCCCTAGCCGAGCAAAAGCTCATGAGCCAGAGCGCCGAGGAGTCCTGGTGGGACGGCCTCCTGGAGGCCGGGCGCCTGCCCAACTTCCTGTGCGACCTGCCCTGGGGCTCGGAGGCCGTCGAGGTGGACAAGGACGAGCTCCACGCGGACTACGTCGCGCACGCCAGGATGCTCGGCGTGAGGCCGAAGACCAAGGCGGGGCTCGGCATGGTCATCAAGAAGAAGGCGGGGTTCGGGGACAGGCAGGTCGTCACCCACGACTGCCGCAAGACCTGGCGGTGGGTGCTGCCCAAGCTGGCGGACGCGCGCGCCATCTGGGCGAGGCGCGTGGGCCGCGGCTGAGGGCAATCTCGGCCACGGTCCGAGACGCGGCCGACCCTCCGTGACGGTGGGTCGGCCTTTTTGTCTTTGCGGATCATCCGCTTACCGGACCGAAGCACGAACGACCGAGCACACAAGCTCGTTTCGCGTTCGGCCGAGAAACGAGCCCGGAACTAAATACCTAAATGCTAAACAGCCCGACCCGGCATTTGGCATTTAGGTATTTAGTTTTTGGGTCGTTTCTTATCTGATCATATTTTTAGTCTGTGAAGTCTATGAAGAGTAAGAAAAAGCAATAAAAACAAGGCTTTTCTGAGCACGGACTGATCTCGGCAGCACGGACGGCTTCCGTGACGCCGACACCCATCAATGGTGTGACCTGAGCCTGGCCGAGCGCGGCGGGCGTGGCGACCGATGCGGGGAACGCGGCTGATCGTCCTTCCGACCGTGTGCTTCCTGTCCCTCGCGCGCGAGGAGAAGCCTCCGCCGACCGTGGCCGAGCGCGCCGCCTGATCGCACATTAGATGGTCTGGGCCGTCCAAGCCGTTGATCCGACTGCTTGAACGATGGCGTGCCTGCGCGCGTAAGCACGACACGATCACGCCGTAAGCCACTTTTCATGGAGACGGCGACCATGCCTTCTGTCCCCAACTCATTCTCGCCCGAGCGGCGCGAGGTGTTCTTCCAGGTGCTGGAGGACACGTGCTCGCCCAAGCAGGCCGCGGCAGCGGCTGGCATCAGCAGGCAGACGGCCTTCTACCACAAGGCCAACGACATCGAGTTCCGCACGCGGTGGGAGAAGGCGGTCGAGGTGGCGCTCGACTCACTCCTGGACGAGGCGTACAGGCGCGCCGCGCTCGGTTACGACGAGCCCGTGGTCCACGGCGGCAGGCTCGCCACGGTGAGGGACCCGCAGACCGGCGAGGAGAGGCCGCTCACGGTGCGCAAGCACAGCGACAGGCTCCTGGAGGTGCTGCTCAAGTTCCGCTACGGCGAGCAGATGGCGGACAGGCTGCGCGTCAAGGTCGAGGACACGGGCCTGTCGGCCGACGCCCTGCTGGCGATGCCCGCCGACGAGCGCGCCCAGCTGGTGGCGCTGCTCTCCAAGTACAACGCGGCGCGGCCGCAGGAGGAAGACGATGAGTGAGAACCTGAGCGTGGCCGAGGTCATGCAGCGCGCGGCCCAGATCGACGCCATGCTGGACGCGGTCAACGGCACCGCGCCCGATGCGGTCCAGGCGATGGGCGGGCGTGACTGCCTGGCCCGTCGCAGCGAGATGACCTGCATCGGCCCGGTGCCGCGCCTGGACGCGGGCGAGTGGGAGCTCATGTCGCTTGAGTATGAGAACCGGCGCGAGCATGGCAGCGTCAACCGGGGCCACTAACGGCCGGGCGGTCGCCGTGGAGGTGGACGGGGTCCGGTACCCATCCTCCAGGAAGGCTGCCCAGGCGCTCGGCCTGAGCGTCACGGCGGTGAACGGCCGCTGCCATTCGCCCAAGTGGCCCGGCTACCTGTGGCTCGGCGCAACCCCGGGCCGACGCGAGGTGCATGACCCTTCGACGGTTCGGATGGGTAGGGAGCTGATCGAGCCCTCCCGCTGGCCGGACGACGGCGGCGCGCTGCGCGTCACCGTGCTGGACCACAACTGCGATCCGCCTAGGCTCGTGCGCCGGGTCGGCTGGCTCCGCTGCATGTGCTGCGGGCGCTCGCACTTCTCGGAGGACGTGGCGCGCGCCCGCATGTGCCTGGACTGCGGCGGAGCTGGAGGCATGCCCAAGGGCGCGCGCCCAACCGACTGGGACTGATACCCGGCCTACGTGGTCACTTGAATCCCGCTCTGCGGAGCATGTCCTTGAGCTGTTTCTCAACTGCGGTCTTGGCTTGCGAGGTGGCCTGGCGCATCACCTCGCCGTAGGTACCGCTCGCGCCGCACCTGGAGCACTTGATCCTGTCCGACGCCTTCGGGTTCGTGGGCGTCTCGAACTTGTTGCTTCCACAGGAACACTTGACGCCGATTTGGGTGGTGCTCATTGCTGGGCCTGCGCTGGGTCGGCAACGGAGTGTTGCGGATGGAGTGAAGCCTGCTGCCGTCTCAAGGCCCGCGACCAGCTGGGCGTGCTGACATCTCATCGGCGGGCAGCGCGCCCCCAAGCCCATGATCCGCAAGCCGCAGCGGAGGTGGCAGTTATGAGGGAAACACGTCCAGAGAACGATGGCGTTCGCGCCTGGCGCTCCGCGGCACATTGCAGGCATCCGGTCAGCGCATTGGCGCGCAGACCACCCCTAGGCCGGGGATGCGCTCGTGACAGGCGACCGGAGGACCACGACCCACCGGAGCACACGAGCATGAAGATCACCCTCAGCGACACCCCGCTACTCAGCCCCCAGCAGATCGGCGAGCTCGCCTCGCAGCTGGACGTGCTGCACAAGCGCGCCCTCGCCACGATCGAGCGCCTGAACAAGGACGTCGCGGCCCGCAAGCAGCAGATCGCCGCACGCTGGAAGAGCGCGCCCGGCCTCTCCTCCGGCGACCTCGCTCGCTTCGCGCAGAACGAGACCCTCGCCACCGTCCGCGAGATCCGCGACAACTCCAGGGCCGAGCTCGACAAGATCCTCAAGGACGCCGGCGCACCGCACGCGCAGCTCGTCGGCCAGCGAGAGTTCTACGACTCCCCGGCCAAGGTCCTGGCACGCGCCGCGCTGGGCGACCCGAAACGCACCGAGTACCTCCAGCAGCTCCAGCACGCAGGCCCCGCCGAGCTCGGCCACATGGCCCAGGTCGCCGTCGGCACGTCCAACGTGGCACTCGCGTCCGCCGTGCTCTCCCTGATCGACCGGCTGCCCACCAAGGACCGGCCTGTCGGCCCCGCCGAGTTCGCGGGGGCCATGAGGCAGGACGACTACCTGAAGGTGCGGGAGTACATCAAGCTGGGCGACACTCGCCTCCAGGGCATCCTGGTGGCCATCCGTGCCTGGACCGCCGGCAAGGCGAACCCGCTCAGCACGGTCTCGCTGGCCATGCGCGAGCAGCAGATCGATCGCGCACTTATCGGGGACGACGGCGATGCGTAGGCTGGCCCACTACTCGGCGGACCACCCGGCGACCATCGCGCTCGCCGGCATGGTCTCGGCCCTTCGCACCGGCCGAGACCTCCTCGCGTCCCTGGCCGAGCGGGCCGAGGCAGCGGGCGTGCGGCCCTACTCCGAGTACTTCGACGACGCGGCCCGCCTGGCGGGCGTTCCGTACTGCCGCGCGCTGGACCTGTACGTGGACCGCGAGACCAAGCGCCGGGCCGACCGGCTGGGATACGGGCAGGCGCACCTCGCGCTCTGCTGACCGGGCAAACGCGGCCGGAACGGTGGGTGCGCAACGGGGCGATGGGTGCTCCGGCCGTGTTTCGAGGGGATGCCTCAATGGCATCCCCTTATTTTTCATGCGTTTAGGCGATTTCGCGCGCCGACGGCCAGTTAGGTGGCCCAATCCCTCGGTCTTCCCTAAGTGGTTTGCCGATCATCTTGCATAGGTATATCGTCATATGACTACTAACCAAGGGATGGAGGGTATATGGCTAACTACGCGATCGCGTTTGACTTGAATACTGTCGGCATGCGCGCTGCCGGCTTCACGAACGCTCAAATCACTCGTGTGTACCAAGTTGAAATCCCACAGGCACTGGCGACCTGCGGTTTCACTGCACACCCTCAGGGATCGCTGTATCACACCGTCAGCGATCAAGATCCAATTACCGCGTTGATGACCTTGCAAGGAGTTCTGCAAACTCAGGCCCCAAACTTCTGCGCCCATGTGAATAGGGTGCACGTATTCCGTATGGAGGAGTGGAGCGATGTCACAGCGTTGATCGCGAATCGTCCTGCCGCGTCGAGCCCGACAGCCGAGGAGGAGCTTGAAGAGCAGGACACCCTTGCTATGGCGGCTAATCAATAAGGGGGGGCTCCCGAGTCCAGCGAACCACGACCTAATGCCTACGTGCCCACCAACACGTAGGAGAACGTCATGAAGCTGGAAGGAATGCCCACCAAGGAACTGCTGGCCCTGCACAACCGGATCGCCGACAAGCGTGCTGGTCCCAAGACCTTCGCGACCCGAACCAAGCTCGTCGCCCGGATCGAGCAGGTCGCGGCCGACAAGAACATCGACTTGGTCTCGTTCGGGCAGCCGAAGAAGCCCAAGGCGACCGCGCAGCGCGCAGAGCCGAAGGTTCAGGCCGCCGAAGCGCGGGATGCCACCGAGAAGAAGCCGCGTGGCCTTGGCGTCGGCGCGCTCGCACGCGCGATCCTGATGGACCCCGCAGGCTACCCGCACGCGCTGGTGGCCGATATGGTCAACGCGCAGATCGAGGGCGCGGCGGCGACGGCTAAGTCCGTGCGCTGGTATGCCAACGACATGCGCAAGAAGGGTGTCGAGGTGCCGCCGCGTCAGAAGCACCACCCGGCTGACATGGATGAGGAGCAGTCGGCCGAGGCTCTGTCCACGGTTCGGGTGGTCGCGCCCGCGCCAACCGACGACTGACGCCGTTCTCCTGTCGTGTACGAAAAAGGGCCACCGTCACGGTGGCCCTTTCTTTTCATGCGCTTGTTCGCGATCACGTCCCGACGGTGGATTAGGTGGCCAGCCTAGGCGGCCATTCGCCCTTGGTCCATTCGAGGCCGAGCTGTTCGAGGATGTAGCGCGACGCCGTCTCCTGGTGCTTTCGCAGGTGCTCGGGGCCGACGTGGATGTAGCCCATAGTGACGTTGCTCGCGGCGTGGTTGAGCAGGTACTTCAGCTCAAGCAGCGGGACACCCGCCTGCACGGCCAGCGTTGCGAACGCGTGGCGCAAGGCGTGCCCCGTCAGTCCGTCCAGCTCGTGCTGCGCGACCTCGGCGACGTGGCCCGACTTCGACTCTGCGGGGAACAGCCACGGCGTCTTTCTGTGGAGGCGAGGGTTATCTTCGGCCCGGTGGCCGAGCAGGTCGGCGAGCGGCCCGGACAGCGGCAGGTCGAACGCTCGGGTCGATCCGCCCTTGGGCTTGGGCACGTGCAGTCGCCCGGAGGCGAGGTCCAGGTCGGATGCTCGTGCCTCGCAGGCAGACGTGCGCCGCATGCCCGTGAGCACCATGAAGAGGTGCAGGTCCCGCCGCACCGGGTGGAGGCCGAGCACCGCCTTGCCCCACGCCTTGAGCCTGTCCGTCGGGGCGTCGACCTTGCGGCGCCGCAGCCCATGGTAGTCCACGTTCCCGCAGGGGTTCGGCGGCAGGTCGGGGTGCTCGCGCAGGCCCCGGTTGTACACGGCTCTGAAGATGCGGAAAGCGTTGTCCGCCGAGGGCGCGCCGTGCCGCTCGGTGATGCGGCGGTGCCTGTCGCGCACGCCCGAGCGGTCCGCGCCGAGCTCGGCCAGCGGGCGGTCGAGCCAGTCGGACAGGTACTGCTCGCAGTTGTAGTGGTAGTCGTCCTTGGTCCTCGGGGACAGCGGCTTGGCCGCCAAGTGGAGGTCGAGCGCCTCGCGCAGGGTGATCCCGCGCGCACGCGCCCGGCGGCGCTCCTCGTTCGGGTTGGTGCCGCCCCGCATGCCGACCAGCGTCTGCCGGGCGGCGTCTCGGGCCTGCTTGGCGTCCATCGCCGGGTGGTCGCCCAGCTTCGTCCTGACTTGCCGGCCGTTGACGAGAGACTGGACGTAGAAGCTGCGCTTGGTGGGGGTGACGATGAGGTAGAACCCCCTCATCTCGGTGTCGGCGTACAGGGCCGACTTGCCCGGCTCGGGCTTTGGTGCCCTCTCGACGAGGGACTGGGTGATCTTCGACTTCATGCTGGCTCCGTGGGTGGCGGGGCCACGGCACGGACACGGTTTCGCACCACAAGGTGCCGTGTTCAGACGCGCCGTAAGTGCCCCTGAAGCCTCATTAGGTCGCGGTTTTCCCTTGCTGTAAGCGCACTTAGGCCATCTGATACCAAATCATGGCAAGATGCGCGCGCAGCGATTCGTAATGCGTAGGTCGCAGGTTCGACTCCTGTTTCCGGCACCAGTTGTAGAAAAGCCCCGGCCTTGGTCGGGGCTTTTTTTATGCTCTGGTAGTGCCGGCCGCTGGCCGGCAACCCCAGGAGTGCCAGCCCATGGCTGGCACTCCGCGATTTCTGAGTCTCGCGATCTACCCGCCCCTCCGGCTTCCCAGGCGCTTGGCTCCTTGCACAGTTCCTGACCTGGCAACTGCAGCCGGTCATTCCTGTGCTATGAATACCCAGCCTTGCTTCAAGGCTCTTTCAGAGATTGGAAGGATGCGCAGGTTCGGGGGAACTGCAGGCGGCGTGTTTACCCGCTTCAGGAGATGTGGAGATCGAATTCGCAAGCTGGGGGCAACAGGCGCCTGGCTGTCCTGCGTGCTGCTGATCGGCCTTGGCCTGTCGCCATCCGCAATCGCCCAGACGACAGTCACCTACATCCACACGGACGCCTTGGGCTCGGTCGTGGCTGAGAGCGATGCCAACGGCAATGTGATCAAGCGCTATGACTACGAGCCCTACGGGGCCGTGGTCGGTGGTCAGGTCACGGACGGGCCGGGGTATACCGGGCATGTGAGCGACTCGGCAACGGGCCTGATCTACATGCAGCAGCGCTACATGGATCCGCAGTTGGGTGTGTTCCTGTCGGTTGATCCGGTCACGGCGTATGAGCAGCCGGTGGGGCAGTTCAACCGGTATAGGTATGCGAACGGGAATCCTTACAGGTTCACGGATCCAGATGGGCGAATCGTCAAGTACGCATTTGAAGGCGGAGCGACGCTGCGTGATGGTGCTGCCGTGCTCAACCATTGGATGAAGTCAGAAACCATCAGCTCTGAACTGAAGCAGATTCTCCTATCCGATGAGACCTACACCATACAGTTCAATCGCAATGGTGATTTTGGATATGACGAGAACAAAAGAATCATCAGCATTGATGTCACCTCTGGACTTCGCGTCAAATCCTCCGGGGAGATCCAGTCTCCTGCTCTGGGGGGCGGTCACGAGGTGAGCCATGCTGCCCAGCATGATCGGGTTGGATTGTCCGCTTTCCAGGCTTCGCTTGTTGCGCCACAGTCCAACTCGGAGAGCAACGGCGTGATGCAGATCCGAGTCGGCGTATCTTCGGAGAAGGCGCGGGCTACGGGGGTGGAGACCCGGGCCGCGCGTGAGCTGGGGGAGCCTGCCCGGAAGAGCTACAGCGACACGAACGGCACGGTTAATGTCTGCTCCCCCACCAGCAATCGGGAGTGTTGAATGAACCGCGTTCTGATGCTTGCGTTGGCCTTGTCCAGTGCCTCATGTCGCGCCGGTGAGGAGCTCCCTGGGCCTTGCCAGGCGGCAAGCAGTCCGGTGGAGTCCATTGCGCCGGTCGTTCCCGCCGCGACTGAGATGCAGGTGCGTGGCTCTGTCGTGGCGACCGTCGTCGTTGAAGAGGATGGGCGGGTGACAAATCCCGTCATCACGCGGTCACAGTTTGAAGCGCTGGACCGGGGGAGGGTCGACAATGCTGCTTATGAGCGCGCAGCCTTGGTTGCCGTGGCGAAGTGGCGTTTCCCTCCGGTCCCATCCCGCTGCACCAGGAAGGTCACATTCGATTTCCAACGTCTGGATTGAATGAGCCCGGTCAACCTGCTGAAACAGCAACGGCAGCGAGCAGGTGTTGAAGACCCTCATCGAGGACGACAAGAGGAAATGATCATGCGGATTGCTTCTTCAGTCGTCATTCTGGCCGCCTCGCTGCCGGCTGCAGCATCCGCTGCGCCACCTGTCTCTGTGCCGCAGGCCTGCGCGCCGACCTACTGCATTGAGGTCGGAGCCACGTTGCCCGACCGGCCGGTGACGATCCGGGTTGAATCGACGGTTCCCGCAGACGCCTCGACGACAACGGTGGACATGGGGCGTGGATTTTCAATTGGCTTCCATTCCCGGTATGTCGAATGGAAAGCCGGGCGAATGGGCCTTCCGCCCGCGCGATGGACACCAGGCAAAGCCAAGGCGAGCGCGGCAGCTTGCCTGAAGTGTGGCGCGCCGGGCTGGAATGAAGTCATGGGCATTGCCATGACCGGCATCCCCGAAGACTATGGCAATGACCTTTCCGGTATCAGTGTCTGCTTTTGGCCGCTTGATCGTTCATCGGCAGGGCACGGGGACGGCAAGTCCCTGCGCCTTGGGGAGAAGGTCTGCATCGCAGATCCGGCCCCGAGGCGCTGAGCAGCACGTCTGCGCGGAGTGCTGTCTCAATAGGCAAGGTCGAAATAGTAGATCTTCTTTGCTCCGAACACGCCGCAACCTTCGCTGGTGAGTGCGTGGAAGCCGATCGGTGTCCGCGATGACGCCGCCGACAGGATGGCCGCGTACTTTTCCCGTCCGGATTTGTCGCTGGCAAGATCGATTGTCCAGCGCCCGTCGGAAGCACACTCGTTGTTGGTGGGCTGGCCTTCCAGCCACACGGAAACGAACGTGGATTCGACAACCAGTTTGGTGATTTTTCCGGTCTGGTGTGTATCGGCCCATGCGCTGCCGGACAGCAGCAGTGCACCGAGTGTGATAGCGAGCTGTTTCATGTCTTCCCTGCAGGCCCGGGGCATCAAGCCCTATATATAGCGCAGCAGGTGCCGGATCTGATGAGCACGAGCATCACCAGTTGCCGCAGATAGCCGCCGATCACCCCGGCCAGCACCCCGGCCGCGATCCGCATGGCCAGCCGGAACCATCGCCCGGCGCGTTCCCGCAGCCAGGGCAGTACCACCGTTACCTGTGCAGCCAGCAGCAACATCACCACATCCATCCCCAGTGCATCGATCAGCGACAGCAGCGGCAGCAGGTCGGGATTGCAGGCCAGTACAAGCAACAACACGCTGCACAGCAGCGCGAAGGCGCGGCGCCCGGTGGGCAGGGTGGTCCAGCGCAGTAAACGATCAATCAGGGGCATGAATCTTCTGCTCCTTGTCAGAGCGGTGCTCGCAGGCGGTCATTCCGCGCGGACGGGCTGCCGCAGCACGGTCTTCAACCGCGCCGCGTCGGTCCTGCGCGGGTCGCTCAGGTAGATCTCATGATGGGGGCCGGCAAAGGTGTAACCCAGTGCGGGCATCAGTTCGTCGTGCAGATGGGCCAGGGCCGGACCCTCGTCATCGTAGGCGCCTACATGCAGCGTCTGCAGGCAGAGGCCTTCTTCGAGAATTTCGTGGCGAAGGCTGGCTGGAACGTCGCCCAGTTTCTTCGCCGCCTTGGCAATGGCAGCCTCCAACTGCGCTGGACTGATCCCATCCGGCGTGCGGATCATCGCCGTCCACCTCCACTCATCCTTGCGGCGTGCCACAAAGCTCGACGGATCCTCGGCGGTCCAAAGCGCTTCCAGCGGTGGCACCACGTAGTCCTGGCCCCCGGCCTTCAGGGCGAACTTCAATGCATAGCTCACCGAGTACAGCCATTGCACCGCCTGCAGGTAGGCCGGGGCGGTGTTCGGGTCGCCGCGGCCATCGACCATCAGGTAGGGCAGGGGCGGTACATCGACCGGTACGAACTGGCCGGTGGGCGGGTGATAGAGTGCCCGGTCGCGCTTCTTGAAGTCGATCTTGTCCATCGGGGTCTTCCTCCTGTGCCGAGCATCCCATGCTAGGCACCCGTCAGCACGCCTGAACCGATTCAGGTGACTTTGCCGAACGAGGGCGAACGGCCCGCGAACGTCCAGGGCCGGAATGCCGCCCTGGGTCATGCGCCCCGTCATGCCCGCGCGGTGCGACAACGTGTCGCAGCCAGAATCGGGCCTTTCCTGCGCTCGATCAATGTCAATGCCTTTCTTAAATGGTGGGTGACGGCCTAAAATTGAAAGGCTGACTCGACCCACCTCCCTACCTGTCTTCCGGACCGGTGGGACCGGCTTTGGCCGGAACAGGCAGGACGGGGAACGGCATTCCCTCGCAATTGGATCGACCGATGATTCCGTTGAAAACCCTTGGGCGCTGGTTGCGCCCGGGCCTGCTGCTGTCGTTGCTGGTGATGCTCACCGGCTGCGATGCCGTGGCCATCCTCAGTCCGAAGGGCCAGATCGGCCAGGATGAGAAGACCCTGCTGATCACGGCCACCGTGCTCATGCTGCTGGTCGTCATCCCGGTCATCATCATGACCCTGACCTTCGCGTGGAAGTATCGCGCCTCCAACACCAAGGCCCGTTACGAGCCGAAGTGGTCCCACTCGACGGCGATCGAGGTGGTGGTGTGGTCCATTCCCTGCATGATCGTGCTGGTGCTGGCGGTCCTGACCTGGCGTTCGTCGCACGCGCTGGACCCGTATCGTCCGCTGGAATCGGACGTCAAGCCGGTCACCATCGAGGCGATCTCGCTGGACTGGAAGTGGCTGTTCATCTATCCGGAAGAGAAGGTGGCGGTCGTCAACGAAATCAAGTTCCCGGTCAACACGCCGCTGAACTTCAAGATCACGTCCGATTCGGTGATGAATGCCTTCTTCATCCCGCACCTGGGCAGCATGATCTACTCGATGGCTGCGATGGAGACCAAGCTCCACCTGATCGCCAACGAGACCGGTGAATTCCCGGGCATGTCCTCGCACTACAGTGGCGCAGGCTTCGCCAAGATGCACTTCACCGCCTACTCGGTCACCGATGCCGAATACCGCCAGTGGCTGGACCAGGTCCGTGCCGGTGAGCAGACCCTGGACAAGGCCTCGTTCAAGGCCCTGGGTGAAGCACGCAACGCCGAGTGGTATCCGGTCACCTACTTCGGCAAGACCGAAGAAGGCCTGTTCGACTGGGTCATCGCCAAGCACATGGGCGACAACAAGCATTACGGCATGAAGCACTCGCACGCCGGTGCCGCCGCTGCCGATGCCGCCAGCCATGAAGCGCACGAGGGGCATGCCCCCAGTGACGCGCATGATTCCAAGGAATCGGGTGAAAACCTGGATGCCACCGAACACGAACACGCTGGCCATGCTGGCCACGCGGGTTCGGGAGAATGAACATGTTGGGAAAACTCTCTCTTGAGTCGATCCCCCACGATCCGATCGTGCTGACCACCCTGGTCGGCGCGGTGCTGGGTGGCCTGGGCGTCATGGCCCTGATCACCAAGTTCAAGCTGTGGGGCTATCTGTGGAAGGAGTGGTTCACCTCGGTGGATCACAAGAAGATCGGCGTGATGTACCTCATCGTCGCCTTCATCATGCTGCTGCGCGGCTTCTCCGACGCGATCATGATGCGTACCCAGCAGGCGCTTGCCGTCGGCGGGTCCGAGGGTTACCTGCCGCCGCACCACTACGACCAGATCTTCACCGCCCACGGCGTGATCATGATCTTCTTCGTGGCGATGCCGCTGATCACCGGCCTGATGAACCTGGCCGTGCCGCTGCAGATCGGTGCGCGCGACGTCGCGTTCCCGTTCGTCAACTCGCTCAGCTTCTGGCTGTTCGTGTCGGGCGCTGTGCTGATCATGCTGTCGCTGTGGATCGGTGAGTTCGCTGCCACCGGCTGGCTGGCGTTCCCGCCGTTGTCGGGCATCGAATACAGTCCAAGCGTCGGCATGGACTACTACATCTGGGGTCTACAGGTCGCAGGCCTGGGTACCACGCTGAGCGGTATCAACTTCTTCATCACCATCCTGAAGATGCGTACCCCCAGCATGAAGCTGATGCAGATGCCGGTGTTCACCTGGACCGCCCTGGTGACCAACGTGCTGATCGTCGCTGCCTTCCCGGTGCTGACCATCACCCTGGTGCTGCTGACCCTGGATCGTTACCTGGGTACGCACTTCTTCACCAATGACGGTGGCGGCAACGCCATGCTGTACATCAACCTGATCTGGATCTGGGGTCACCCGGAGGTGTACATCCTGGTCCTGCCGGCGTTCGGTGTGTTCTCCGAAGTCATCGCGACCTTCTCGCGCAAGGCGCTGTTCGGCTACAAGGGCATGGTCTACGCCACCGCCTGCATCGGCGTGCTGTCGTTCATCGTGTGGCTGCACCACTTCTTCACCATGGGCTCGGGTGCCAACGTCAATGCCTTCTTCGGCATCACGACGATGATCATCTCGATCCCGACCGGCGTGAAGATCTTCAACTGGCTGTTCACCATGTTCCGCGGCCGCGTGCACTTCACCACCCCGGTGCTGTGGACCATCGGCTTCATGGTCACCTTCGTCATCGGCGGCATGACCGGCGTGATGCTGGCGATCCCGGCCATCGACTTCGTGCTGCACAACAGCCTGTTCCTGATCGCCCACTTCCACAACGTCATCATCGGCGGCGTGGTGTTCGGCATGTTCGCCGGCATCACCTACTGGTGGCCGAAGATGTTCGGCTTCCGCCTCAACGAGTTCTGGGGCAAGTGCGCGTTCTGGTGCTGGTTCATCGGCTTCTACGTGACCTTCATGCCGATGTACGTGCTGGGCTTCATGGGCATGACCCGTCGCCTGCAGAGCACCGTCAACCCGGCCTACGAGCCGCTGCTGCTGATTGCCGCCGCAGGTGCCTTCATCGTGGGTGCCGGCATCCTGTGCCAGATCATCCAGGTGGCCGTGTCGATCCGCGACCGCAAGAAGACCGTCGACCTGACCGGCGACCCGTGGGATGCCCGTACGCTGGAGTGGGAAACCTCTTCGCCGCCGGCCTTCTACAACTTCGGCACCCTGCCGGAAGTCACCGAGCTGGACGATTTCTGGGAACGCAAGCAGCGTGGTGAAGCCTGGCCGAAGCCGGCCAAGTACACCGACATCCACATGCCGCGCAACACCGGCACGGGCGTTGTCATCGGTGCCTTCAGCCTGGTGTTCGGCTTCGCGATGATCTGGCACATCTGGTGGCTGGCCATCGTCGGCTTCGTCGGCATGATCGCCACGTTCATCTACCGCACCTTCGACCAGGACGTGGACTACTGGGTCCCGGCCGCCGAGGTGGAACGCATCGAGAACGAACACCGCAAGCACCTGGAAGCCCAGGGCCTGGTGAAGTCGGAGCTGAAGGCATGAGCACCAATACCTCGACCCTGAGCCACGGGCACGCCGCGCATGCGGCGGCCCATGGCCATGACGACCACGAGCACCACGACACCGGCGGCAACACCGTCTTCGGTTTCTGGGTGTACCTGATGAGCGACTGCCTCATCTTCGCCTCGCTGTTCGCCACCTACGTGGTGCTGGCAGGCGGCACCGATGGTGGCCCCACCGCGAAGGACCTGTTCGAACTGCCGTTCGTGGCATGGGAAACCGCGCTGCTGCTGACCTCCTCGCTGACCTTCGGCCTGGGCATGATCGCCATGCACCGCAAGCAGATGGGCCAGATGTACCTGTGGCTGGGCATCACCTGGCTGCTGGGCTTCGGCTTCATGTGCATGGAAGTGTGGGAGTTCCAGCACCTGATCCACCAGGGCTACGGTCCGGACCGCAGTGCCTTCCTGTCGGCGTTCTTCGCCCTGGTCGGTACCCACGGCCTGCACGTCAGCGCCGGCCTGCTGTGGCTGCTGGTGATGTTCGTGCAGCTGAAGAAGTACGGCCTGACCCCGACCAACAAGACCCGCATGGCGTGCCTGAGCCTGTTCTGGCACTTCCTGGACCTGATCTGGATCGGCGTGTTCTCCGTCGTCTACCTCAATGGAGCCCTGTAATGGCACATGACAACCATGCACACGACCACGGCACCGGCGGCGAAAGCCATGGCACCGTGAAGTCGTACCTGATCGGCTTCGTGCTGGCGGTGGTGCTGACCGTCATCCCGTTCTGGATGGTGATGTCGGGCGATTTTTCGCGCACCGTCAACGGTGTGGTCATCGCCATCACCGCGGTGCTGCAGATGCTGGTCCACCTGGTGTTCTTCCTGCACCTGGACCGCTCTTCGGAAAGCCGCTGGAACGTCAACGCTGCGGCCTTCACCGTTGTGGTGATCGGCATCATCGTGGTCGGTACCCTGTGGGTCATGCACAACATGAACGTGCACATGATGCACTGACGTCCACGCGACGTTGCCACGCAGAAAGGCCGCCCTCGGGCGGCCTTTTTGTTTGTCGCGCCCACCGGGAATGGCACGCGCGGTGGTAGTGCCGGCCGCCGGCCGGCAATTACGGGAAGCCGGCCAGCGGCCGGCTCTAACAGGAGATCCACGCTGTACGGGGATGGGGTCAGAGCCCTTGCCTGCGGCAAGGGATCCGACCCCAAAGCCATCGGCCTCATCCCACCCGGCATGGCCGGCACAGGGGGGTAGTGCCGGCCGCTGGCCGGCAGTTGCGGGAAGCCGGCCAGCGGCCGGCTCTACCAGGATCCACGCCATGCGTGGACGGGGTCAGAGCCCTTGCCTGCAGCAAGGGATCCGACCCCAAAGCCATCGGCCTCATCCCGCCTGGCATGGCCGGCACAGGGTGGTAGTGCCGGCCGCTGGCCGGCAATTGCGGGAAGGCGGCCAGCGGCCGGCTCTACCAGGAGATCCACGCCATGCGTGGATGGGGTCTCACCCCACCCGGCGCAGGAACTCCTCGGCGTCCATTGGTCGGCCCAGGTGGTAACCCTGCAATTGATCACACCCCAGTTCGCTCAGGTACTCGCGCTGTGCCTGCGTCTCCACACCCTCTGCCACCACCTGCAGCTGCAGGGTGCGCCCCAGCGCGATGATCGACGAGACGATGGCGGCATCCTCTTCATTGCATTCCAGATCGTGCACGAACGCGCGGTCGATCTTCAGTTCGGTGGCGGGCATGCGCTTCAGGTAGAGCAGGCTGGAATAGCCCGTGCCGAAGTCGTCGATGGCAATGTGCACGCCCATCGCGGTCAGGTCGTTGAGAATCGCCAGGCTGGCGTCCACGTCCTTCATCGCCGTGGTCTCGGTGATCTCCAGGGTCAGGCACGCCGGCTCGATGCGGTGCCGTTGCAGCACCTCGCGCACACTGTCCAGCAGCGCCGGCGAGGCGAACTGCAACGGTGACAGGTTCACCGCTATCGACCATTCGGAATGTCCGGCATCGTGCCACGCGCGCAGCTGTGCACAGGCACGGTCCAGTACCCAGTCACCGATCGGCAGGATCAGACCGCTGCGTTCGGCGATGGGAATGAACACATCCGGCGCCAGCAGGCCCAGCTCGGGATGCTGCCAGCGCAGCAGCGCTTCGGCGCCGGTGGCCGGTGCGCCGGCGGCAGGGAACTTGGGCTGGTAGTGCAGCACCAGCTCGTCGCGGGCGATGGCCTTGCGCAGGTCCTGCAGCAGGCGCAGCTGGCGGTTGGCACTGAGCTGCATCGAGGGGGTGAAGAACGTATAGCCGTTCCGGCCGGTCTTCTTGGTGTGGTACATCGCCGCATCGGCGTGTGCCATCAGCTCGCGCTCGTTGCCGGCATCAGCCGGATACAGGGCGATGCCCAGGCTGGCGCTGACCTGCAGCTCGGCTGCATCCAGCAGGAACGGTTCGCCCGCCGCCGCGATGATCCGCTCGGCGACCACCACTGCATCGTCGGGAACATCGATGGCCAGCACGATCACGAACTCGTCGCCGCCGAGGCGGGCGAAGGTGTCCTGTGGCCGCAGCAGGCCGCCGATACGCTGCGCCACCGCCACCAGCAGGCGATCTCCCAGCTGGTGTCCGTACGCATCATTGACCGCCTTGAAGCCGTCCAGGTCGCAGAACATCACCGCCACCGCCTGGTTGCGCCGCCGCGCCTTCTCGATGGCCTGCTCGATGCGGTCCTGCAGCAGCATGCGGTTGGGCAGCTGGGTCAGCGGGTCGTGCAGGGCGGCCTGGATCAGCCTGTCGTTGGCGTGTGCCAGTGAATCGGCCAGCAGCCCGGTGCGCACGCGCATCTGCCGGTCGAACAGCGAGGCCACAAGGGCGATGCCCAGGGTCGCCACCGTGGTGACGATCACCAGCACCGCCAGCCAACGCGTGTCGATGCCGCCGCTGCCGACCGCGCCGCAGATGCTGCCCTCCGGGAAGCGCGCCGCGGCCATGCCGGTGTAGTGCATGCCGACGATGGCCAGGCCCATCACCAGTGAGGCGAGCAGGCGCAGGCGCGTGGTGTTGCGCTGCTCGGCACGCAGGCGGAAGGCAATCCACAGCGCCGCACCGGCGGCGCCGATGGCAACCGCGATGGAGGCAGCGAACCAGCCCGGGTGATAGTCGATGCCCGGCTGCATGCGCATCGCGGCCATGCCCAGGTAGTGCATGGTGGCAATGCCCAGGCCCATCAGCACGGCGCCGGCCAGCAGACGTCGCCAGGGCAGGCTGGACCGCGACACCAGCCACAGCGCATAGGCCGAGGCGCCGATCGACACGGCCAGCGAGTACAGGGTGATGCCGAGGTCGTAGCCGACCGGAATCGGCAGGTCGAAGGCCAGCATGCCGATGAAATGCATCGACCAGATACCCAGGCCCATCGCCGCCGCGCCGCCGGCCAGCCACCAGCGAGCCACGCGGCCCTCGGCGGTGGCCAGGCGGCCGGCCATGTCCAGCGCCGTGTACGAAGCAAGAATGGCCACCAGCAGGGAGATGGCGACCAGGCTCTGACTGTAACTGCCAGTCATGTTGAATCCAGAGGGGGAGGGAGGGGGCGCCCGCAAGGCGCACGCCCGCGACAGCTATCGGCGCGGGCAGGCGGGACTTGAGCGGTCGCAGCACCTGCGACCCGGCTCGGCTATCCTGCCACGCCTGTTCCCGTTGCTGGAAATCATCCGATGGCCAAAGCCCGCACCGCCTACGTCTGCAATGAATGCGGCGCCGAATTCAGCAAGTGGCAGGGCCAGTGCACCGAGTGCAACGCCTGGAACTCGCTGTCGGAAATCGTGCTGGAGAGCGCGGCGGCGGCCAAGGCGCCGGCGTCGCGCCGGGCGGGTTGGGCGGGCAAGATCGATCCGCCGAAGATCACCGCGCTGAAGGACGTGGAGCAGACCGAGCACCGCCGGGTCAGCACCGGCATCGGCGAGTTCGACCGCGTGCTCGGCGGTGGCCTGGTCGAGGGCGCGGTGGTGCTGGTCGGCGGTGACCCGGGCATCGGCAAGTCGACCCTGCTGCTGCAGGCAGTGGCGAAGATGGCGGCCGAACTGCCGGTGCTGTACGTCACCGGCGAGGAGTCGCTGGCGCAGGTGGCCGGCCGTGCGCACCGGCTGGAGCTGCCACTGGATGGGGTCAACGCGCTGGCCGAGACCGGCGTCGAGTCGATCCTGCAGCATGCCTCCAGGGCGGGCCCGCGGCTGATCGTGGCCGATTCGGTGCAGACCCTGTGGACCGAGAGCCTGACCGCCGCGCCGGGTTCGGTCAGCCAGGTGCGCGAGAGCGCGGCGCGGCTGGTGCGTTTCGCCAAGGAGACCGGCACCGCCGTGTTCCTGGTCGGCCACGTGACCAAGGAGGGCGGCATCGCCGGCCCGCGCGTGCTCGAACACATGGTCGATGCGGTGCTGTACTTCGAAGGCGAGAGCGGCAGCCGCTTCCGTTTGCTGCGCGCGTTCAAGAACCGCTTCGGTGCGGTCAACGAACTCGGCGTGTTCGCGATGGGGGACAAGGGCCTGAAGGAAGTCTCCAATCCATCGGCCATCTTCCTGTCCGGCGGCAGCACCCATCAGCCGGGCAGCTGCGTGATGGTCACCCGCGAGGGCACGAGGCCCCTGCTGGTGGAGGTGCAGGCACTGGTCGATGCATCGCCGCTGTCGAACCCGCGCCGTGTCGCGGTCGGCCTGGAGCAGAACCGCCTGGCCATGTTGCTGGCCGTGCTGCACCGTCACGGCGGCGTGCTGGTCGGCGACCAGGACGTGTTCGTCAATGTGGTCGGGGGTATCCGCGTACAGGAGACCGCGGCCGACCTGCCGGTGCTGCTGGCGGTGCTGTCCTCGCTGCAGGACCGGCCGCTGGCGGAAAAGACGATTGCCTTTGGCGAGGTTGGCCTGTCCGGCGAGATCCGCCCGGTGCCCAACGGCGAGGACCGCCTGCGCGAGGCGGCCACCCATGGTTTCAAGCGCGCCATCGTGCCCAAGGCCAACGCGCCCAAGGGCGGTTCGGTGAAGGGCATGGAAGTGATCGCGGTGGAGCGCCTGTCCGAGGCCATCGACGCGGCGTGATGCGCGGGGCTCTGCCTCTACAAGCGTCGTATACGGCAACGGTCAGCCTGCCTGTGCTAGTTTTTCCCGCTCGACGAAGGCGCCCTCTGGCGTCTTTCCGTGCCCAGGAGTAAACGATTACATGCAGGACACCACGCTCACCGCCCCCAACGCCGAAATCCGTCGCGCAGGGGTCGATCTCAATGGATTGATGACGGTGCTGGGCAAGCACCTGTATTCCACCCCGGTGGTGGCGCTGCGTGAGCTGGTGCAGAACGCGCATGACTCGATCATCCGTCGCCGCATCGAGCAGCCTGGCATCGAAGTGCCGTCGCGCATCTCGGTGCAGGTCGATGCCGCTGCCGGCGTGCTGCGCATCACCGATACCGGTGCCGGCCTGACCCGCCAGGAAATCCATGACTACCTGGCTACCGTGGGCGTCGGCTACACCCGGGGCCTGCGCCAGGGCGGGGAGGACGATGAAGGCCTGATCGGCATGTTCGGCCTCGGGTTCCTGTCGGCCTTCGTGCTGGCGCGCAGGGTCAGCGTGCGTACCACCTCGTACCAGACGCCGGAACTGGGTCATCTGTACGTGTCCAGCAATGCCGAGCAGTACACCGTCAGCGAAATGCCGGCGCGCGCGGTTGGCACCGAGGTGGAACTGGAGCTGCATTCGGATTTCCTGCCGCTGGCCAACGAGGCGCGCCTGCACGAGGTGCTGGGCCGCTATTGCGCGCTGCTGTCCGAGCCGATCTTCATTGGTGCTGCGGCCGAGGCGCTCAACCCCGAGCCGCCGCCGTGGCGCAGCCAGGGTGACGTCGTCGTGCATCCGGTGCAGGCGCGTCGCCAGGCGCTGCAGTTCGCTGCGCGCTTCGAGCACGATTTCGAGCCGATCGTCACCGTGCCACTGCGCGCGGATGGCGACAGCGATGCCACCGGCCTGTTGTGGGTCCAGGATGGCGCTACCTACGGCACCAGTGACAACCGCAATCTTTCGGTGTTCGTGCGCGGCATGCTGCTGGACGACGATGCGCGCGACCTGCTGCCGCCGTGGGCCGGTTTCATCGGCGGGGTGATCGAATCCTCGCGGCTGACGCCCACCGCCAGCCGCGAAGACCTGCAGCGCGATGACCAGTACCGGGCCGTGCAGCACGCGCTGCTGGAGGCGCTGATTGATGGCCTGGCCGACGTCGCACGGCAGCAGCCGGAAGCCTGGCGACGCGTTCTCACGCGCCATAATGAGGCCTTGCTGGGCGCGGCGCTGTGCGATGACCGCCTGTTCGACCTGCTGCTGGAGCACGTGCGCGTGCCGACTTCGCAGGGCGACCTGCCGGCCAGTGCGCTGCCGGCGCGCGGTGCCGTGCATGTGATTCTTGACAATGGCGGTGGCTTCGAGGAGATGCTGTTCCGCGCGATGGGGGTACCGGTCGCGCATGGCCACCGCTATGCAGTCGTGCCGTTCCTGCGTCGCTGGGCCCAGGCCAAGGGGCTGCGCCTGGTTGAACTTGGGACCGAGCAGGGTAACCGTGCACTGTTCCGAAGCGATGACAGCCTCGACGAGGCGCAGCTGGCATGGCTGCGCCAGCAGCTGGGCGATGGCGAGCAGTTGCTGCCGGCACGCTTCAGCCCCGAGTCGCTGCCGGTGGTGGTGGTGCCCGACCGCGAAGCCGAGCTGAAGCAGCGCCTGGAAGACGACGAGAACGACAAGCGCGTGTCGATGGCCGCGCTGCGCCTGGCCCGGCAGTTCACCGCACGCATCGAGTCGCGCGCGCCGTCGCGGCTGTACCTCAATCTCGATAACCCGGCAGTGCAGGCGCTGCTGCGCGCCCAGCGCGAGGGGCATCCACAGGCCGAAGCCGCAGCCCGTCTGCTGCGCTCACTGAAGATCATCGTCGCCGCGCAGGGCCGCCCGCTGGCACGCGCGAACGCTACGCCCGGCCCGGATCTCAACGGCGCCTTTACCGATATCGCCGGTGCCCTGCAGCAGATGCTGCGCTGAGCACCGTACCTTCTCATCCAGCCTTCGCTAGACAGGAGCACTTACCCCATGGACATCTGGAACTGGGTCGAAAAACTGCAGGGTGACCTGCGCCAGGCCGGCCAGGCGCAGAACGCGCACCTGCTGAACCGTCTCGCCGACGAGGTGAGTGAACTGCAGATCGACCGCGTCGATGCATTGCTGCCCGAAGCGCGTGCGCTGGGCAAGGCGCTGGACAACCCGTGGGTCGACGTCTATGTCGGCCACTGGGCGCTGCGCAACCGCGTCGGCAACCGCGTCGAAGGCGAGAGCGCGCTGGGCGAAGCGGTGGCGCTGTTCGAACGTGCGCACCGTGAGGACACGCTGGAATGCCCGCAGTCGATCTGCGTGACCCAGGATCTGGCTGCCTGCTATGGCAACATCGATGGCCCGGGCTGGGTGCCCGAGCGCATCGAGGTCTGCGATGAAACACTGGGTCGCATCGACCCGAGCTGGGCGTGTTTCCAGTGCCTGAGCTGCGAGAAGGCCGATGCGCTGCTCGATGATGGTCGTGGCCAGGCGGCGCTGGATTACCTGCAGGCGCAGGCCGATGCCGTGGAGGCCTGTGGCAAGGAAGTGTTCGACAGCTTCCCGGAGATGCAGATCAAGATCCTGCTGGGAATGGGCCGTGCCGATGAGGCACTGGTACTGATCGAAAAGCGGGAGGCCGAAGTTGCGGCGTCCGGAGAATACGAGCCGGCCAACTGCACGGTGCCGCGCCGCCTGTCCAAGGCCTGGGCGCTGGCCCAGCTGGGCCGCGACGAAGAGGCGCTGCAGCAGCTGGTGCCGTGGAGCGAGCTGACTCCGAACTACTGGCGCCTGTGGGCCAACACCGCCGCCGCGCTCTGCCAGCGGGATCCTGCGCGCAACACCTGGGATCTGGGCACGCGCTTCAACACGATCATCGAGCACTTTGCCCGGGTCGGATCGCATCGCCTGCTGATCGAAGTGGCAGCGCTGAGCCTGGAGCTGGCGCTGCAGCGTGGTGCGCGCTGGGTGGCACTGCGGCAGCTGGAACTGGCCCGCACGCATCTGGCGCAGCTGCGCCAGGATCGTGGTGCTGCGGCGCTGGTGGCCGGCCTGGCCGCGCGCATCGACGCGTTGCCGGATGTCGCACCGCTGCCGGTGCCGGCGGGCGAGCTGCTGGCATGGCTGGACGCGCAGGGCGAACAGAACCAGTCGCGCGATCCCGAGCGCGAAGCGCAGTGGTTGCTGCAGGCGCATGCCGAGTTGCCCGATGACGAGGCGCTGGCCGAGATGGCGGCCAGCGCACTCAATGCCTGCGGCGCACAGCCCGAGGCGCGCGCGCTGCTGTGGCGGTTCGTACGCGGCCATGCGCAGCATGATGGTCCCGCGGCCTACACGCTGATGCGCTGGCTGGCCGAGCAGGGCGACGACGATGGCCTGCGCCAGCTGGCCGATCTCTACCGTGGCAGCGTGCCGGTGTTCGCGCACTGGTGCGAGGTGCAGCGTGCACGCCGCGTGTCCGACTGGCCGGCGCTGGAGCAGGCGGCCCGATCCCTGCTGGAGCTGTCTCCGGGTTCGCACGGCGCGCGCGGCACGCTGGCGCGCATGTACATGGAAACCGGCCGCTTCAGCGAAGCACAGGCCTGCTACGCGCAGCTGGTTGAATTGCTGGAAGAGCCGAATGCCGCGCATTGGGACCACATGAGTGCCGCCAGCGCGGCGCGGGATTGGGACGCCGTGCGTCGCTCGGCGAAGGCGATCGGCATGGAGCTGTCCAGCCAGGAAGGCGTGGTCGAAGAGCCGTGGGGCTGGGTGATCATCCGCAGCGAAGAGAACGGTGAGCCGATGGAGTACTACGCCCGTCGCAGCGGACCGGTGACCGCGCGCATCGTCGAGAACGCGCCGTCCAACCGCGCCCAGCAGGTGGGCGACTGGGTAGTGTTCGATGCCGCGCTGGTGCATCCGGCACCCGAGGAGGAGGAAGCACGCGAGCATTTCATCCCGACCTATGCGCAGGTGCATGTGCTGGAACGCGGCGGCTACGCCCGCAGCTGGATGATCGATGGCGCGCACCCGGGCGAAGAGGCCTGGAACGTCTTCGTCGAGGCGGCCGAAGCACAGGGTTGGAAGGTGTGGTCGCACAGCCGCCCGGACTACACCGTCACCGACCCCGATGTGGAAGACGGCACGCTGCCCGGCCTGCTGTTCACCGTGGCCCAGCCGCAGGACCATGCACCGCTGGCGCTGCACCGCTTCCTCCAGCAGCAGACCGCGACGTGGCCGCATCCGCATTGCTGGCTGCGCCTGGCCGAAGCCTGCAACCAGGATCGCCAGCCGCACCTGGACGTGATCGAGCGTTACGGGTTGTAAGCCGGGTATCGGGTAGTGCCGGCCGCTGGCCGGCAGCACCGGGATATCCTGTAGTGCCGGCCAGCGGCCGGCACTCCCTCAAGGAGAAATACATGCGAAAGACAGGGATGCTCGTGATCACCGGGCTGCTGCTGGCCCCCACCGTGCAGGCTGCTCCCGCCTGCCGGGAGCCTGCGGCTGTGGCCCGCGCCTTCTACGAGGCGACGACCGGCAACGGTGATCTGCTGGATCCGCCGGCCGCGCTGGTCAGCGCGGCCTTCGGCAAGGCGCTGCGTGATGAGCGTGCCTGCCAGCAGCGCGAGGAGGGCATCTGTACGATCGATTCCGATCCGTGGCTGGATGCGCAGGATGGCGACATCGACAGCCCCGTGCGTTACAGCTGGAAAGAGGCCTCGGCGACCACTGGCCAGGTGGAAATGCGCTATTTGGTCTGGAAAAAGGCCTACGTGACCCGGTTGCCGATGGTGCGCCAGGGCCAGGGCTGCTGGCAGGTCGATGACATCCTCACCAACAGCGGCCGTTCGGTGCGGAAGATCCTGGCCCAGCCGGTGCCCTGACCGGCGGCAGCATCCACACAGGGTGCGGTCCAGTTGTCGGCCAGCGGCCGGCACTACCAGGTGATGTGGTGGGTGCCGACCGTTGGTCGGCACGCTTCTATCGCGTATGCCCGAACACCAGTTCGATCACGAACTGGCTGCCGAAGAACGCCAGCAGCAGCAACAGCATTGCCGCCAGCGTCCAGTGCACCGCCTTCATGCCGCGCCAGCCGTAGCGGCGGCGGCCGACCAGCAGCACGCCGAACACGACCCACGACAGCACGCTCAGCACAGTCTTGTGCACCAGCTTCTGTGCCAGCAGGTCATCGACGAACAGCACACCGGTGACCAGGGTCAGGGTCAGCAGCGCGAAGCCGACGGTGATCACCCGGAACAGCAGTGATTCCAGGTCGGCCAGCGGCGGCAGCGCCCGCAGCCACGGCCGGAACTCGCGGCGACGCAGTGCGCGTTCCTGCAGCCACAGCATGATTGCCAGCAGCGCGGCGATGCTCAGCGTGGCGTAGGCCAGCAGCGCCAGCCAGGCGTGGCTGGCCAGGCGCCAGCCCAGCACTTTGCTCGGTTCGTGGCCGTAGCCGTGGTAGGCCAGCAGCAGCACGGCAGCCAGCGGGAACACCACCACGCCCAGCGCCGACATCCGCCCGCGTGCGCCGACCAGCGAGGTCAGCCAGGCCATGCCCAGGCCGACCAGCGACAGCGCGGCGAAAAAGTGCATGTCCGGCCCGCCGTTGGTGCGCATCGCCACCATCACGTGGTAGCTGCCATGCAGCAGCATCGCCGGCAGGGCCGGCCACAGCCAGGTGGGCGAGCCGGTGGTTTCATCGCGGCCGAGCGCGCGCACCAGCAGGGCACTGGCAGCCAGGTAGAGCAGGACGGCGATGAGAACGATTGTCATCGTTGCAGTTTCGCACACCCCTGCGGTGGTGGCGACGGCCCCGTGGCCGCAGTCCGGGGAGACAGCCGGACCCGTTATACTGTCTGCCTTATTGTCCCCCGCTTTCAGACAGGTTGCGCCGCATGTTCGAGTCCCTGACCCAGCGCCTTTCCGGCACCATCGAGCGCCTGCGTGGCCGTGGCCGCCTGACCGAGGAGAACATCCGCGAGGCGACCCGCGAAGTGCGCATCGCGCTGCTCGAAGCCGACGTTGCGCTGCCGGTGGTGCAGGCCCTGATCGAGCGCATCAAGGTACGAGCGGTCGGCCAGGAAGTGCTGAAGTCGCTGACCCCGGGCCAGGCGCTGATCAAGGTCGTGCGCGACGAGCTGACCGCGGTGATGGGCGCCGAAGCCAGCGACCTGAACCTCAATGTGCCCGCGCCGGCCATCATCCTGATGGCGGGCCTGCAGGGCGCCGGCAAGACCACCACGGTGGGCAAGCTGGCCAAGCACCTGAAGGAAAAGCGCAAGAAGAAGGTGATGGTGGTTTCGGCCGACGTCTACCGTCCGGCCGCGATCGAACAGCTGAAGACCCTGGCCGAGCAGGTCGGCGTGCTGTTCTTCCCGTCCAGTGCCGACCAGAAGCCGGAAGCCATCGTCCGTGCCGCCATCGACGACGCGCGCAGGTCGTTCGTCGACGTGCTGCTGGTCGATACCGCCGGCCGCCTGGCCATCGACGAAGCGATGATGGCCGAGATCAAGGCCCTGCACGCTGCGGTGAACCCGGCCGAAACCCTGTTCGTGGTCGACGCCATGACCGGCCAGGACGCGGCCAACACCGCCAAGGCCTTCGGCGATGCCCTGCCGCTGACCGGCGTGGTGCTGACCAAGACCGACGGTGACGCCCGTGGCGGTGCCGCACTGAGCGTGCGCTACATCACCGGCAAGCCGATCAAGTTCGTCGGCGTCAGCGAAAAGCCGGAAGGCCTGGACGTGTTCCACCCGGACCGTATCGCCAGCCGCATCCTCGACATGGGCGACGTGCTGTCGCTGGTCGAGCAGGTCGAGCAGCAGGTCGACAAGGACAAGGCGGCCAAGCTGGCCGAGAAGGTCGCCAAGGGCAAGAAGTTCGACCTGAACGACATGCGTGACCAGCTCGAGCAGATGCAGAACATGGGCGGCATCGGCGGCCTGATGGACAAGCTGCCGGGCCTGGGCAACATCCCCGACCATCTGAAGCAGCAGGTCAGCCAGGGCAAGGAAGTGCCGCGCATGATCGCCATCATCAGCTCGATGACCAAGAAGGAACGGCGCAACCCGAACCTGCTGAACGGCTCGCGCCGCGCGCGCATCGCCAAGGGCTCGGGCGTGACGCCGGCTGACGTCAACAAGCTGATGAAGCAGTACATGCAGATGGAAAAGATGATGAGCAAGATGGCCGGCGGCGGCATGAAGGGCATGCTGCGCAGCATGAAGGGCATGATGGGCGCCATGGGCGGCCGCGGCATGCCGTTCCGTTGATGCAGCGACGGGGCCGGCGCGCATTGCGACGCGGCCCCGGTCACAATGACTGGCGTATGCTGGATGGCGACTTCTCCAACAGGTATGTCGCGTGAATGCATCGCCGATTCTTGAACGCGCCGACACCTTCTGTCGGCGTTTTTCATTGCAGCTTCCGATCCTGCTGGCACCGATGGCCGGTGCCTGCCCGGTGCCGCTGTCGGCCGCGCTGGCCAATGCCGGCAGCATGGGCGCGATGGGTGCGGTGCTGTCGCCGGCCGCCGATATCGGCCGCTGGATGGATGACTTCCGCGCCGCTTCCAATGGCCCGGCGCAGGTAAACCTGTGGGTGCCGGATCCGGTGCCGACCCGTGACGTTGCCGCCGAGGCTGCCAGCCGCGCCTTCCTGACGCAGTGGGGGCCGGACGTGCCGGCCAGCGCCGCCGATGCCACGCCCGCCGACTTCGAAGAACAGTTCGCCGCGCTGCTGGCCGCACGCCCGGCGGTGGCCTCGACCATCATGGGTGTGTTGCTGCCGCGCCACGTGCAGCAGTTGAAGGATGCCGGCATTGCCTGGATCGCCTGCGCGACTACCTTGTCCGAAGCGCGTGCAGCACAGGACGCCGGTGCCGATGCGGTGGTGGCGCAGGGCATGGAAGCGGGCGGCCATCGCGGTGCGTTCGATCCGGCGATGGCCGAGCGCCAGCTGGTCGGCCTGTTCGCGCTGCTGCCGCGCCTGGCCGATCACCTGCAGATCCCGGTGATTGCCGCCGGCGGTATCGCCGATGGCCGCGGTATCGCGGCCGCGCTCACGCTGGGGGCCAGCGCGGTGCAGATCGGCACCGCGTTCCTGCGCACGCCCGAAGCCGCGATCGCCTCGGCGTGGGCCGATGGGCTGGCCGCCAGCGAACCGGAAGACACCTGGCCGACCCGCGCCTTCAGCGGCCGCCTGGGCCGCGGCCTGGCGACCGCCTATGTGCGCGCCGCTGCCGCAGAAGGCGCCCCGGCGCCACGCCCGTACCCGGTGCAGCGCGGGCTGACCGCGCCGATGCGCAAGCAGGCCGCGCAGGAAAACCGCCTGGCGGCGATGCAGGCCTGGGCCGGGCAGTCGGCGTGGATGGCGCCGGCACAGCCGGCCGCCGACGTGGTGCGCGGCATGTGGAGCCAGGCGCAGGCGCTGCTGCGATGACGGTGACCTGCAACGGCCTGCCGGCACAGGTCGAGGATCTGCTGCCGGCGCTGGTCAACTACGGCCATTTCACCTCGCTGCAGGTGCGCGACCACGCGGTGCAGGGACTGGACCTGCATCTGGCGCGGCTGTCACAGGCGACGCGTGAACTGTTCGGCAGCGAGCTGGATACGGTGCAGGTACAGACCTGGATGGCACAGGCCCTGCAACAGGCCGGCCTGGCCGATGCCTCGCTGCGGGTGACGGTGTACTCGCGCCGGTTCGATTTCCGCAACCCGCTGGCGGCGGTGCCGGTGGACGTGCTGGTGGCAGTATCAGCGCCGGTGGCCCTGATCGCGCCCAAGCGCGTGCGCAGCGTGGTCTGGCAGCGCGAAATGCCGCAGATCAAGCACGTGGGCACGTTTGGCCTGTTCGCCGAGCGCCGCGCGGCGATGGCCGAAGGATTCGACGATGTGCTGTTCGTGACCGCTGATGGCGACGTGAGTGAAGGCAGCACCTGGAACCTGGCCGTGCACGATGGTGAACGGCTGCTCTGGCCGCAGGCGCCGGCCCTGCGCGGTACGGCCGAAGCGCTGCTGAAGCGGCATTGGCCCGATGCGCAGTTGACGCGGCCGTTGGCGCTGGCTGAACTGGGCAGTGTGAAGGCCGCTTTTGCCTGCAACGCCAGCGGCCTGTGGGCGCTGGAGGCCATCGACGGGCACGTGTTTTCTGGCTCGCAGGCCTTGGCTGAACGGGGCAGGGCGGTGCTGGCGGCGGTGCCTTGGGACAGATTGGGGCCAGATCCCCTTTGCGGCGCAAAAACGATCTGACCCCAAGCGAACCCCCGGGGTTGGCTCGGCCGGGCTCTGCCGCTATAATCGCCCGCTTACCTCGCCATCCTGGCGACTGGGCAATAGGAAAAACACCATGGTCAAGATTCGACTGACCCGCGGCGGCGCCAAGAAGCGTCCGTTCTACCACATCATCGTCACCGACGTGCGCAGTGCGCGCGACGGCCGCAACATCGAGCGCGTTGGTTTCTACAACCCGGTCGCCCAGGGCGGCGAGAAGCGCATCGAGCTGGACCTGGCCCGCGTTGACCATTGGGTCAAGAACGGCGCCCAGCCGACCGACAAGGTCCGCAACCTGATCAAGGAAGCGACCAAGTCCCAGGCCGCTGCGGCCTGATCCTGACGGGCCACGCTTCGGCGTGGCCCTCTTGGTTGAAGCAGATGAAAGATATCGAGCGCCGCATCCTGCTGGGCAGGGTTGTCGGCGCTTTTGGTGTGCGCGGCGAGATCAAGCTCGAGTCCTGGACCGAGCCACGTTCCGCCATTTTCCGTTACCAGCCGTGGATCGTGCGCAGCCCGTCCGGCGTGGAAACCACGATTGAAGGTGTGCGTGGCCGCGACAGTGGCAAGCACCTGGTCGCCCGTTTCCCCGGCGTCGAGGACCGCGATACCGTCGAAGCGATGCGCGGCACCGAGATCTACGTGGCCCGCAGTGCCCTGCCACCGCCGAAGCCCGATGAGTATTACTGGGTGGACCTGGAAGGCCTGGACGTGAAGACCACCGAGGGCGTTGCCCTGGGCCAGGTCTCGCACCTGTTCAGCACCGGCGCCAACGACGTGGTGGTGGTCCGGGGTGACCGCGAGCGGATGATCCCGTTCGTGCAGCCGGACTTCGTCAAGTCGGTCGATTTCGAGGCCAACCTGGTCGTGGTCGACTGGGATCCCGAGTTCTGAGTGTGAGCATGCGTTTCGACGTCATCACCCTGTTCCCCGAGTTCCTCGCCCAGTCCGCTGGACTGGGCGTGGTCGGGCGCGCGCAGGAGAAGGGGTTGTTCAGCCTGCATGGCTGGAATCCCCGTGATTACGCCGAAGGCAACTACCGCCGGGTGGACGACCGTCCATTCGGTGGCGGCCCGGGCATGGTGATGCTGATCGAGCCGTTGCAGGCCTGCCTGCAGGCGATCCGCGATGCTGATCCGACCCCGGCGCGGGTGATCCATCTCAGCCCGCAGGGGGCGCCGTTGACCCAGGCCAAGGTGCGGGAACTGGCGGCATTGCCGCGCATGGTCCTGCTCTGTGGCCGCTACGAGGGCATCGACGAGCGTTTCCTGGAAGCCAATGTCGACGAGGAAATCTCCCTCGGCGACTACGTGCTGTCGGGTGGCGAGCTGGGTGCGGCGGTCATCATCGACGCCGTGGCCCGCCTGCAGGACGGGGCCCTGAATGACGCTGAATCAGCGGCCCAGGACAGCTTCGAGGGTGATCTGGGCCTGCTCGACTGCCCGCACTACAGCCAGCCGGCCCAGCACCCTCTGGGCGACGTGCCGGACGTGCTGCGCTCAGGCAACCATGCGGCCATCGCCGCGTGGCGCCGCCAGCAGTCGCTGGTCCGTACCGCCCAGCGGCGCCCGGACCTGCTGGATGAACAGGCGCTGGGCAAGGCCGACCGCACGCTGCTGGAACAGGGCCGTCAGGCCCAGAAGCAGAAGGCCGACCCCTAGCGCAGGGCCGGCTTTATCGGCTATCATGGCCAATTACCGCCAGCCCAGGCCGGCGCGCGCAGTACCCACAACAAACGTGCAGCACAGTCCGGTGACTGCATGAGCCCACGTTGTCTACATGACACGCCCACCCGAACAAGAATCGGTGTAACCCATGAGCAAGCTGAACAAGTCCATCGTCGCGGAATTTGAATCCGCCCAGATCACCCGTGAACTGCCGAAGTTCAGCCAGGGCGACACCGTTGTCGTCAACGTGAAGGTGAAGGAAGGCAGCCGCGAGCGCGTGCAGGCCTACGAAGGCGTCGTCATCGCCACCAAGAACGCCGGCCTGAACTCCTCGTTCACCGTGCGCAAGATCTCGCACGGCTACGGCGTCGAGCGCGTGTTCCAGACCCACAGCGCCATCATCGACTCGGTCGAAGTGAAGCGTCGTGGTAAGGTCCGCGCCGGCAAGCTGTACTACCTGCGTGGCCTGGAAGGCAAGGCTGCCCGCATCAAGGAAGACCTGGCTGCCGCTGCTGCCGCCAAGGCTGCCCGTCTGGCCGAAAAGGCCTGATAAACAACTTCGGTTGTTGCCGCGACGGCCACCTTCGGGTGGCCGTTTGCGTTTCCGGCATCGCATCGGCCACGATCAGGTGATGAACGACATCAACCCGCGCTATCCCGCCGTGATCCAGTCGGCGTTGCGCTTCCTCGACGGCAAGGGGCTGGCGCGTGTGCAGTCGGCGCCGTTGCTGCATCGCCTGCTGTGGCGCATGGGCATCGCACTGCCACCGCCAATCCTGGCCGGCTTCGGTACCAATGCGCTGGTGCAGGGCCTGTTGTTCGGGCTGTTCTGGACCGCACTGATGTGGCTGATGCTGTGGCAGGGCAGTGAGCGTCCGCTGGCGCTGCTGGTGGTGGCCGGGCTGTTGGCCGGAGCGCTGTTCGGCATGGTGATGGCGGCGCTGATGCGCGCGCTGCGCCGGCACCGCAAGCTGCCGGAGTGGCGCCAGTTCCGCGCGGGGCAGGCGGACTGAGCCGATGGCGCACTGCGCCGTGACCGCCCGGCACAGGCCGCGGTAGGCTGCCGGCATCATCCCGATGGACGTGCCGTGCGATGCCTGCCAAGCGAACCGCACCTTCCGCTGCGCACAAGCTGTTGTCAGGCGGTAATCCGCAGATCGCCAAGGGCGAGGGCGATGCCACGGTACAGGCCTATATCGCGGCGATGCCGGACTGGAAGCGGCCGATCGGCGCACGGCTGGATGCGCTGGTCGAACAGGCCGTACCCGGGGTGCACAAGGCCGTGAAGTGGAACTCGCCGATGTATGCGGTGGCCGCGGGCGAAGGCTGGTTTCTCAGCTTCCATTGCTTCACCCGCTATATCAAGGTGGCGTTCTTCCGCGGCGCTGCGCTGAAACCGGTGCCGCCGGAGCCGTCCAGGAGTGCCGATACGCGCTACCTGCACATTGCACAGGATGGCGTACTGGATGAAGCCCGGTTTCTTGACTGGGTGCGCCAGGCCGCGGCATTGCCCGGCGAACACATGTAAGCCCACCGTTCTGATCTCCTTGCCGACGAGAGCCGCTGATGGCCACGCATGCACCCAACCCGGCTGATGCCGGAACCCCGGCCGCCGAACTGATCGATGCGCGCATCGCCGAACTGGGCGACTGGCGTGGCGAAGCGCTGGCACGCGTGCGTGCGTTGATCCAAGAGGCGCTGCCCGACGTGCAGGAAACCTGGAAATGGCGGGGTACACCGGTGTGGGAGCACAACGGCATCCTGTGCACCGGCGAGACCTACAAGCAGGCGGTGAAGCTGACGTTTGCCAATGGCGCGGCGCTGGCCGATCCGAAGGGCCTGTTCAACGCCAGTCTGGAGGGCAACACGCGGCGCGCGATCGATATCCATGAAGGCGCGATGCCGGATGCCGCCGCGTTCAAGGCGCTGATGCGCGCGGCGGCCATGTTCAACGCGGCGAAGAAGAAGCGGTAGAGCCGGCCGCTGGCCGGCTGTGCCGCGATGCTGCTGGAGAGGTGTGAGGTTGCCGGCCAGCGGCCGGCACTACCGTGGCGTTCACTGGCCCATGAGGTTGCCGGCCCGCGGCCGGCACTACCGCAGCGGTGCGGCATCCGGGTCGGCCACCGGCGACGGCGGGCAGGCAGGAATTTCCGAGGGCGTGGCCAGTTCCTCGGCGTGCGAGGGCTTGCTGATCATCTTCGCCTTGCGCCAGCCGCCCCAGCGGTAGTACGCCAGCGACAGCAGCATCGAAACCAGCGAGCTGACCGGGAAACTCCACCAGATCGCATCGGCGCCCCAATACGGCTGCAGCAGCTCGGCGAACGGCACGCGCACGCCCCACAGCGAACCAGCCAGGATCAGCAGCGGCGGGATCACCGCGCCGGTGGAGCGCACCACGCCGGAGATCACGAAGCTGACGCCGAAGAACAGGAACGAGCCGATCACCACGTGGTTGAGGTGACGGGCAATGTCCAGCGCCTGGCTGGCCGGCGGCAGGAACAGGGCCAGCAGCTGGCGATCGAACAGGACCAGCGGCAGGATCAGCGCGCCGGTCAGCAGGAAATTGAACAGCACGCCCTGGCGTGCGGTGCCGCGTACGCGGTCCCAGCGCTGTGCACCGACGTTCTGCGCCGCCATCGAAGAGCACGCCGCGCCGATCGCCATCGCCGGCATCTGCAGGTAGTTCCACAGCTGCAGGGAAGCGCCGTAACCGGCGGCGGTGTCGGTGCCGTACTGGTTGACCATGGTCATCAGCAGGATCACCGACAGCGAGATCAGCACCATCTGCAGGCCCATCGGCACGCCCTTGAGCACCAGCGCTTTCAGGATGGTCAGGTCGAGCTTGAACAGGCGCATGTCGGCGCGGCCCAGCCACAACGTGTGGCGCTTGTGCCGCATGTACAGCAGCAGGCCGGCCAGCGACAGCGTCTGCGCGACGAGCGTGGCCCAGGCCGAGCCGGCGATGCCCAGCGCGGGGAACGGCCCCATGCCGAAGATCAGAACCGGGTTCAGCACGATGTCCAGTGCCACCGACACCATCAGGAAACGGAACGGCGTGCGCGAGTCGCCGGCACCGCGCAGCGCGGCGGTGAGGAAGGCGAACGCATACAGCGTCGGCATCGCCAGGAAGATGATCTGCAGGTAGGCCTCGGCCAATGGCAGCGAGGCGGCCGGCGTGCCCATCGCCGCCAGCAGCGGATGGGCCATGAACCAGCCGGCGATGGCGATGATCACCGACAGGCCGATGAAGAAGGTGGCGCTGGTACCCACCACGCGCCGCGCCTGCGGGATGTCGCGCGCGCCGATCGCCTGGCCGATCAGGATGGTCGAGGCCATGCCGAAGCCGAACACCGAGCCGATCAGGAAGAACATGATGTTGTTGGCGTTCGCGGTGGCGGTCAGTGCCGCCTCGCCGAGGAAGCGCCCGACCCAGACCGCATTCACCGAACCGTTCAGCGACTGCGCGATGTTGCCGGCCAGGATCGGCAGGGAAAACAACAGGAGATTGCGGCCGATCGGGCCGGAGGTCAGGTCAAGCGGCGCTTTGGCCATGGAGTGGTGATCGAATCCCGGGAGGCGCACACTAGCACCAAGCCGGTTTGCGGGATGTGGCAATGCGTCAACGACTGCAGGTGAAGCGAAGGCTGGCGCTGGCCTTGATCGGCGCCGCGCTGGCCGCATGTTCGACAGGTGACCGGCTGGGCGATACCCAGGTGCGGCCAACCGACCGCCCCGAGTGCCTGGTCGGCAGCCAGCGCCAGGATCTTTCCGCCGGCGTTCCCACCCTGATCGGGGGCAGTGGCTGCCGCACCGACCCCGACAACCCGCGTCCCCTGAACAAGCGAACGGAGTAGTCCCTGCCGATGACCGAGCTTTCCCCGCTGTCGCCCAGTGTCCGCCTGGACATCTGGCTGTGGGCGGCCCGTTTCTTCAAGACCCGCAGCCTGGCCAAGCAGGCCATCGAGACCGGCAAGGTCAGCGTCGCCGGGCAGCGCCCGAAATCCTCACGCGCAGTGCGCGTCGGTGAGCAGCTGCAGGTCGACCGCGGCGAAGAGCATTTCGAGATCCAGGTGCTGGGCCTGAGCGACCAGCGCGGGCCGGCGCCGACGGCGCAGCAGTTGTATGCCGAGAGTGAGGCCTCGAAGGCGCGCCGTGCCGAACAGCGCGCGTTGCGCATCGCGGCGCGCGATGGTTTCCAGCCGCCGGAGCACAAGCCGGACAAGCGCGCACGGCGGTTGATCCGCGCGCTCGGCGATATCGACGCGTTGTAAGCAGCAGGGCGCCAGACCGGATCCGGCGCCCCCTTGGCTCAGCGCTTGCCGCCCAGCAGGCTGCCGCCGATCTTCAGCAGATCGCCCACGCCGAGCTGGCCGTCACCATCCTGGTCCAGCAGGCTGCCGAGCAGGCCGCCGGCAAGACCGCCCTGCTGCTGCAGCTGCTGCTTTTCCTGGCCGAGGGCCTGGCTGAGCGAGCCGGCGTCGGCCTGGCCGCCACCGAGGCGCTGGGCGAGGAAAGCCATCACGATCGGTGCGAGGATCTGCAGCAGCTGGCTGGTGCGGCCACTGTCGAGCTGGGTGGCCTGGGCCAGGCCGGTTTCCACCTTCTGCTGGTTGCCGCCGAAGATGTGGCCGAGGATGCCGGCGCCATCGCTGGCGGCACCACCGCCACCGCCGCCCAGTACCGAACCGAGCACGCTGCCCAGGTCCAGCCCACTGTGGTTGTTCTGCAGCGCGCCGAGCAGCGCCTGCGCGCCCTGCGGCTGCGAGGCGTTGTTGCCCAGCGCGCCCATCAGCACCGGCAGCGCGGCACTGATCGCGCCGGAAGCCTGGGTGTCGCTGATGCCGAGCTGCTGCGATACCTGCTGCAGCGGGGCGCCCTGCAGTTTGGCGAGAAGTTCGTCGGTGAGGCTCATCTGCGGAATCCTTGATTGGGGTGGGGCGTGCAGAAGGTACGACGCGGACCGTTAAAACGGCGACGCCGCCTCACGGGGAGGCGGCGTGCTGTTCACGGGGCAGGGCGATCAGAGCTCGATGTCTTCGGCGCCCGGGGTCGCGGTGGGGAAGTCCGCTTCCGGCTGCGCCGGCTTGAACGGATCCGAAGGCTGGCTGGCCAGCGCCTTCAGCGCTGCGGCAACGCCAGCGCCATAGGCCGGGTCGGCCTTGCTGCAGTTGTCGATGTGGCGCTGCTTGATGAAGTCCGGCGCATCGCCCAGGGCGCGGGCGGTGTTGGCGAACAGGCGGTCCTTCTGTGCCTGGTTGTAGCTGCGGAACAGCGCACCGGGCTGGCTGAAGTAGTCGGCGTCGTCCTCACGGAAATTCCAGAAGTCGGCGTCACCGCGGATCTTCATCGGCGGCTCGCGGTACTGCGGCTGTTCCTGCCACTGGCCGTAGCTGTTCGGCTCGTAGTGCGGCAGGCCGCCGTAGTTGCCGTCCACGCGCATCGCACCGTCGCGGTGGTTGCTGTGCACCGGGCAGCGTGCGGCGTTCACCGGAATCTGGTGGTGGTTCACGCCCAGGCGGTAGCGCTGCGCATCGGAATAGGCGAACAGGCGTGCCTGCAGCATCTTGTCCGGCGACGGGCCGATGCCGGGCACCAGATTGCTCGGTGCGAACGCGGACTGCTCGACGTCCTGGTACCAGTTGACCGGGTTGCGGTTCAGTTCGAACTGGCCCACTTCGATCAGCGGGTAGTCGCTCTTCGGCCACACCTTGGTCAGGTCGAACGGATGGATGCGGTAGGTTTCCGCCTCCAGCTCGGGCATGACCTGGATGAACAGCTTCCACTTCGGGAAGTCGCCCTTCTCGATTGCGGCGAACAGGTCGCGGCCGTGGCTTTCGCGGTCATGGCCGACCAGGATCTGCGCCTGCGCGTCGGTCAGCGATTCGATGCCCTGCTGGCTGACGAAGTGGAACTTCACCCAGAAGCGCTCGCTGTCGGCGTTGGTGAAGCTGTAGGTGTGCGAGCCGAAGCCGTGCATGTGGCGGAAGCTGCGCGGGATGCCGCGGTCGCTCATCACCACGGTCACCTGCAGCAGGGCTTCGGGCAGCAACGTCCAGAAGTCCCAGTTGTTGCGCGCGCTGCGCAGGTTGGTATGCGGGTCGCGCTTCACGGCCTTGTTGAGGTCGGCGAACTTGCGCGGGTCGCGCAGGAAGAACACCGGCGTGTTGTTGCCGACCAGGTCCCAGTTGCCTTCTTCGGTGTAGAACTTCAGCGCGAAGCCGCGGATGTCACGCTCGGCGTCGGCGGCGCCACGCTCGCCGGCCACCGTGGTGAAGCGCGCGAACATCTCGGTCTGCTTGCCGACCTTCTCGAACAGCTTGGCACGGGTGTACTTGCTGATGTCGTGGGTGACGGTGAAAGTACCGAACGCGCCCGAGCCCTTGGCGTGCATGCGGCGCTCGGGAATGATCTCGCGGTTGAGGTTGGCCAGCTTCTCCAGCAGCCAGACGTCTTCCATCAGCAGCGGGCCACGTGGGCCGGCGGTCTTGCTGTTCTGGTTGTCCACCACCGGTGCGCCGAAGGCCGTGGTCATCGGCGTGACCGGATCATCGCCGTGCTTCTGCTTGGGCGTGGTGCTCAGTTCACGCTGCTGCTGGGCGCCTTCCGCAGGCGACGGCGCGGTGTGATACGGGCACTTGGGGCTGTTGTTATCGGACTGGCTCATGGCTGGCTCCTGCGGGTGAAGACGGGGTGGAACATCTTCACTCGACTTTAGCTATGGCCAGATGAAATGAATAATCGAATGAATCATTCACTTCTATAGCTTCTGTCTATCGATTGTCGGGAATTCATTGCCGGGGCCTTGTTCCGGTCGCCCGGCGGCTCGCATCCCGACACGCTCCGATCATGGGCCAGCAGTGCTCAATTCGACGATGCGCACCGGGCGCGCTAGGCCGTCGAATGCATCCACATAACGACGATGAAGCATCCCGTCCCGGCGCAGCTGGGTGTCCTGCATCGGCCGGATCTGGGTGGTCAGCGGATTCCCGCGTGGCGCCAGTTGCGTTCCATAGCGTGCGGGGTAGGGCCCCGATGCGGCTGCCTTCACATACCGGGTTTCCTGTACCACCAGGCCGGCACGGCGAAGGCGCTCGATCTGCAGGTCGCCGATGTTGGCGGTGTAGTCGTTGCCGAAGACATACTCGGCCTGCACGCCGTCGGGCCGGTTTTCCCAGGTTGTTGAAACGCAGTTGGAGGTGCAGCCACCGGTGAATGACCAGTGTGGTGAGTATGTGTACGTCCAGGAGGCGGGCTGGATGCCGGGCCCGGACAGGGTCTTGGATACCAGCGACTTGGCCATGTAGGCATTGGGAATGCCGAATGAGCCAAACCCGAAGTTGGAGGAACTAGTGCCGATGATGCCGCAGCTGCCAGGCGTGTTGTCCGATCCGTGGATCAACTGGCGAAGCGAGAACACCCCTTGTGCGCCGCTGGGATGGCGCATGGTGATCACATCGTTGAAGGCCGGGTCGCCGGCATCTTCCGAGCGGAATCCCGTTGCATTCTGCGCGCAGGAATTCATGTAGAAGCCTGGATTCAGGACGGGGGGCACCATCGTCCACGGCATGGCGCCCACATGGCGGTCGGTGGAGAAGGTCCAGCGCGACTGGTCGGGAAGTACGACTTCGTTGAGCGTGCGCCCCCAGTAGCTGTCGACGTAGTAGTAACGCCAGGTGCGATCCCCGGCCCGGACGGCGCCGATCTTGCCCTGCGCGTCATAGTCGATATCGATCCGGGCTCCGTCATTGGAAATGATCGCCAGCAGGCGGGTCGGGTTGGCACCGTCGTAGCTGTAACTGACCCAGTTGCCGTGGCGGTCCTCGACACGTGTCGCGTAGAGGAAGACATCGACGACCGGAACCAGCAGGTAGGGCTGCGATGTGCCATTGCCATTGCCATCACGATAGTACTCGTTGGCCAGCACGTCGTGCTGGTCGCGGACCGCCATCCAATCGAAGAAGTAACGGGTGCCATCGGTGGTCCGCACCACAAAACCTTCGCCGGTTCCATTCCTGATGGCTGGCAGGCAGCTGACGCGCCACTGGCTGGCCGAGGTGCCAATGTAGGTTGCCCCATCCTGGGGCAGGCTTGCCCCTGCTTCCTTCAGCAAAAGGGATTCATAACCGACCGCAGGGAGGTTGATGAAGATGCCGCTCCAATAGGTGTGCTTCGGGATGACCCGGGTGTTGAAGTCCGGTGACGGGCCCACCCACTCGGTCGGGGACAGGTTGCTGCCGCTGCAGCGGCCGCCGCCCGCCGCATTCCAGCCCCGGCGTTGATCGTAGGAGCCCATCATGTAGGGGGCATCGATCTCCCAGGACGCCCCCAGCGGGGCGGCAGCGCGATCCAGTCCCTGTTTCTGCTTCGGCGTTGTGCGGGTGAATGCGACCCGCATTCCACTGCTGGTCGGCACCACGACATCGGTCTGCGAGAACTGCAGCGTGCCATCCTTCCTGTTTAGGGAATCACCAAACAGATCATCGCCGAGCGCCGCGACCCGCGCACCCCGCAGGCGTTCGTCGTAGGTACGCTCGCTGCTTACGAATTCCTGTGCATCGGCCACGCCACACACCAGCAACAACGCTAGAACCGTACGCCGCATGTTCGTTCCCTCGTGATCGAATCCCCTCGCTTCGATGCTGCGGCATGTTGCCCGGCCCCATTGCATGCCACTGGGATCGCAGTTTCAGTGACTGTGCGGAACGGCGCCCCAGCTCCCCTGTGGCGGTCTGCGTGGCCGAGTATGCAGGATTCTCCGCGGTGGCTTCCAGGGGGGCATGGTGCCCCCTGGCCAGGCGCACTTACAGCAGCGTTTTCAGCCGGTACAGCGCTTCCAGCGCCTGCTTCGGCGTCAGTTCGTCCGGATCGATCGCCGCCAGCGCTTCCTGCGCCTTGCTGGATGGCGCCGCGAACAGCCCGAACTGCTGCGGGGCATCCAGCGCCTGCGGCGCCATCTCGGCGGCGTGGCTTTCAGCGCCGCGCTGTTCCAGCTCGGCCAGGCGACGCCGTGCCTGCGCCACAGTGGCGCGCGGCAGGCCGGCCAGTGCGGCCACCTGCAGGCCAAAGCTGCGGTTGGCCGGGCCGTCCTTCACTGCGTGCATGAACACCAGCGCTTCGCCGTGCTCGACCGCGTCCAGGTGCACGTTGGCGATGCCGCTGCGGCCGCCCTCATGCTGTTCGTCGGCCAGCGCGGTCAGCTCGAAGTAGTGGGTGGCGAACAGCGTGTAGCAGCGGTTCTGGTAGGCCAGGTGGCGGGCCACCGCGTCGGCCAGCGCCAGGCCATCGTAGGTGGAGGTGCCACGGCCGATCTCGTCCATCAGCACCAGCGAATGGGCGGTGGCGTGGTGCAGGATGTAGCTGGTCTCGGCCATCTCGACCATGAAGGTTGACTGCCCGCGGGCGAGGTCGTCGCCGGCGCCGATGCGGGTCAGGATGCGGTCGATCGGGCCGATCACCGCCCGGCTGGCCGGCACGAAGCTGCCGATGTGGGCCAGCAGAACGATCAGCGCATTTTGCCGCATGTAGGTCGATTTACCGCCCATGTTCGGGCCGGTGATGACCAGCATGCGACGGTCCGGATGCAGGTCTAGGTCATTGGGTTCGAACGGCTGTTCGCGTACCGCTTCGACCACTGGATGGCGGCCGCGTTCGATCTTCAGGCACGGCTCGGCCTGCAGTTCCGGGCGCGCCCAGTCCAGCGCCTGCGCGCGTTCGGCGAAGGCGGCCAGCACGTCCAGTTCGCTCAGCGCAGCGGCACACTGCTTCAGCGGTTCCAACTGCCCGCCAAGGGTGTCCAGCAGCTGCTCGTACAGGTACTTCTCGCGCGACAGCGAACGGTCGCGCGCGGACAGCACCTTGTCCTCGAATGCCTTCAGTTCTTCGGTGATGTAGCGCTCGGCATTGGTCAGCGTCTGGCGGCGGGTGTAGTGCACCGGCGCACGATCGGACTGGCCCTTGCTGATTTCGATGTAGTAACCGTGAACGCGGTTGTAGCCCACCTTCAGGGTGGGAATACCGCTGCTCTCGCGCTCGCGCAGTTCCAGGTCGACCAGGAACTGGTCGGCATGGGTGGACAGCCGGCGCAGCTCGTCCAGCTCTTCATCGAAGCCATCGGCCAGCACGCCGCCGTCGCTCAGCTTCAGCGGCGGCATGTCGGCGATGGCGCTGGCCAGCAGCTGCGCGCACGCGTCGTGTTCGCCCAGCGCCGCATGCAGGGCCTGCAGGCGCGGCGAGTCCAGCGGGGCCAGCACTTCGCGCACCGCCGGCAGCAGGCCCAGGCCGTCACGCAGGGTGGAGAAATCGCGCGGGCGCGCCGAGCGCAGCGCGACGCGGGTGAGGATGCGTTCCAGATCGCCGAGGCGGCGGAACTGCTCGCGGATGTCGGCGTCCGCACCGCGATCGATCAGGGTTTCCACCGCGTGGTGGCGCTGCACCAGCACCTCGCGCAGGCGCAGCGGGCGGTGCAGCCAGCGGCGCAGCAGGCGCCCACCCATGGGTGTCACCGTGCTGTCGAGCACGCCCAGCAGGGTATTGCGGGTATCACCGTCGACACGCGTGTCCAATTCCAGGTGGCGGCGGGTGGCGGCGTTCATCGCGATCGCCTCGCCGGCGGTTTCCATCGCGATCGAAGTCAGGTGCGGCAGGCGCTGCTTCTGGGTTTCCTCGACATAGCCGAGCAGGGCGCCGGCGGCGGCGGTGGCACGTGGCTTGTCATCGATACCGAAGCCGCTCAGATCGTGCAGCTTGAAGAAGTTCAGCAGCTGTCGGCGCCCGCTGTCCGCGTCGAACAGCCACGGCGCACGGCGGCGCACGCCGGTGCGCTGGCGCAGGAACTCCGGCCAGTTCTCCTCGTCGGGCACCAGCAGCTCGGCCGGCTCCAGCCGTGCCAGCTCGGCTTCCAGGGCGTCGTCGGTCTCCACTTCGTTGACCAGGAAGCGGCCACCGGCAAGGTCGGCCCAGGCCAGGCCGTAGCCCTGCTTGCTGCGCGACAACGCCATCAGCAGGGTGTCGCGGCGCTCGTCCAGCAGCGCTTCGTCGGTGACCGTGCCGGGGGTGACGATGCGCACCACCTTGCGTTCGACCAGGCCCTTGGCGAGCGCCGGGTCGCCGATCTGCTCGCAGATCGCCACCGACTCGCCCAGCGCCACCAGCCGTGCCAGGTAGCCTTCGTAGGCATGCACCGGCACGCCGGCCATCGGGATCGGTGCGCCGCCGGAGCTGCCACGCTGGGTCAGGGTGATGTCGAGCAGCCGCGCAGCCTTGCGCGCGTCGTCGTAGAACAGCTCGTAGAAGTCGCCCATGCGGAAGAACAGCAGCAGGTCCGGGTAGTCGGACTTGGCTGCGAAGAACTGCTTCATCAGCGGGGTGTGTTCGGCGGACTTGTCTTTTGACATGGGACTCGTGGATCAGGGCGTCCGGCCGCGCCGGGCGGCAGCGGCAGCGGAGCGGGTACAGGGCCGTCCATGGTAACTGCTGGGGCCGGTGGGCGCCGCTGCGGTTGGTGGGCATTGCCCGTGCGGAGCACACAGTCAGGCCGGAACCAGGGTGATCTGCCGGTGGCTTGCGAAGATCTCCATTACGATCCCGAAGTAGGTCTGGCCCTGGCCTCGTTGCAGGGCGTCCAGCTGGAGCGCAATGGTCCGCCTATTGAAGGTGCCCGGGGCTTCCAGCTTGGACTGCAGCCACTGACATGTGGTAGTTCGTCCCAGTGCGGCGCGGCTGTGCTCGATATCACCCCAGATCACCGTGGCCCGGTCGTGGCCGGCCAACACCCCATAGTCGCCATGCAGCAGGTCATCCAGGGCGTCCAGGCTTGGCCCGAGCTGCCAGTTCTCGCCGGCCATGAACACGCGGTTGATCTCCGCGTACAGGCTGGGGATGTCATTGATGGCGGCGCCTTCAATCTGTAGGACGATGGTCATGCTGCGACTGTAGCGTCAGCAGGCGGAAGCTGGCGTGCTGTAGGACCAGGGTTCGCGCCATGGCCCGAACGCGCAGCGTCCTGGGCGTTTGCGGCGTGTTGCCCCGCAGTCGACTGAATTTGCAATCTTTCCTATAGAAGTTCCTGAGGCGGCCGATACCCTTTGCGCCTTTCTGCGCTTCGCGTAGCGGCGTGCTGTCGCCTGTGTGTCGGCAGACCCGAATCAAGCCGGCACGTCGATGCATTGTCCTTTTCCGGACAGAGCGCCTGACGGCCTGCATCAATATCAGGAAAACACTGTGCGGTCAGGGAAGAAGCAGGCACGACAGGCGTGCCGTGGTGGTGGGTGGGTGGTGTTGCTTGGCATGACCTTCGGTGTTGCCGCCCAGCAGGCCGGTGATCCAGCCGCGCAGGAACTGCTGAGGCAACAGGAACGCGAACGCGTGCTGCGCGAGCAGCAGGAACAACGCCCCGACGTCCGCCTGGAGCGGAACGCGCAGAAGGAGGGCGACCGCCTGCCGGCGCAGGAGCGCCCCTGCGTGCGCATCGATCGCATCGTGCTGGAAGGCGAGGACAGCCAGCGCTTCGGCTGGGCACTGGCGGCTGCCGACCCGGTCGACGATCCGGCCACAGGCCGTTGCCTGGGGACCGAAGGCATCAACGTGGTGATGAAGCGCGTGCAGACCGCGATCATCGCCCGCGGCTATGTCACCACGCGGGTGCTGTCGGCACCGCAGGACCTCAACCAGGGCACGCTGACGTTGTCGGTGGTGCCAGGCCGGTTCCGCGAGGCCGTGTTCTCCGACCCGCAGGGACGGCATCCGGCCCTCGCCAATGCACTGCCGATCCGCAGCGGCGGCCTGCTCAACCTGCGCGACATCGAGCAGGGGCTGGAGAACCTGCAGCGCGTGCCCACCGTCAGCGCCGACATCAAGATCGCGCCGGCCGACGGCGAGGGCGCGGCGCCAGGCCAGAGCGACCTGCAGATCGACTGGACGCAGCGCTCACCGGTGCGCGCCAGCGTCACCCTGGACGATGCCGGCAGCCGCGGCACCGGCAAGCTGCAGGCCAATGCCACGCTGTCATTGGACAATCCGCTGGGCCTGAACGAGCTGTTCTACATCAGCGCCGGCCGTGGCGTGTTCAATGGCCGAGGCAAGGACACCAACAGCTGGACCGCGCACTACGACGTGCCCTACGGGTATTGGCTGTTCGGTGCCACCGCCAGCGCTTACGACTACAGCCAGAACGTGGTGGGTGCCTTTGAAAGCTATGACTACAGCGGCCGCAGCCAAAACGCCGAAGCGCGGGTAGACCGGCTTTTGCTGCGCAATGCCAAGGTCAAGTTCAGCGCCTACGCGCGCGGGTGGCAGCGAGAGTCGAAGAACTACATCGACGATACCGAGATCGAAGTACAGCGCCGCCGCACCGCGGGCTGGGAACTGGGCCTGACCCACAAGCAGTTCATCGGCAACGCCACGCTCGATGCCAGCGTGGCCTACCGGCGTGGCACGGGGGCCTTCCACGCCTTGCGCTCGCCAGAAGAGAAGGCGCAGCAGTGGGATCCGACGCTGCCGCTGGAAGGGACCTCGCGGATGAAGCTGATCACCGCCGACGCGCAGTTCAGCGTGCCGTTCCAGCTGGGCAGGCAGCGCCTGCGCTACACCGCCGCATGGCGGGCGCAGTGGAACCGCACGCCGCTCTCGCCACAGGACCGCTTCGCCATCGGCGGCCGCTATACCGTGCGCGGTTTCGATGGTGAAAGCTCGCTCAGCGGTGAGCGCGGCTGGTCGCTGCGCAACGATCTTTCGCTGGGCATCGGCGGTGGCCAGGAGTTCTACGTCGCCGCCGACTACGGCCGCATCGGCGGCCCATCCGCGCAGTGGCAGTCCGGCCGTGACCTGGCGGGCATGGCGCTGGGCCTGCGCGGCGGCTGGCAGCAGTTTTCCTGGGATGGCTTCGTCGGTTCGGCACTGCACAAGCCCGCCCATTTCCCCACCGACTACACCACATTCGGCTTCAGCCTGGCCTGGCGCTACTGATCTGCCACAAGGACACGTGACATGAACACTATCTATCGTCTGGTTTTCAACCGCGCGCTGCGCGTCTGGCAGGTGGCGTCGGAGCTGGTGAAGGGTGGCGGTGGCCTGGTCGGCCATGTGCCGGGCCGGCAGAGCGCCGCGCTGTCGCCGCTGGGCTTCGCACTGATGTGCTCACTGGGCTGGGTCAGCATGGTAACCCCTGCACTGGCGCAGTCCGATGCGCGCATCATTTCCGATCCCAATGCGCCGGGCCGTGAACGGCCGACGATGGTGACGGCCCCCAATGGTGTGCCGATGGTGAACATCACCACGCCGTCGGCGGCGGGTGTGTCGCGCAACCGCTATTCGCAGTTCGATGTCGGACGCGAGGGCGTCATCCTCAACAACGCCCGCGGCCAGGTGCAGACGCAGCTGGGGGGCTGGGTGCAGGGCAATCCGTGGCTTGCCACCGGCAGTGCGCGGGTCATCCTCAATGAAGTGAACGGTCCGGCCAGCCGGCTCAACGGCTACGTGGAAGTGGCCGGGCAGCGCGCCGAGGTGATCATCGCCAACCCGGCCGGCATCCAGGTCAACGGCGGCGGCTTCCTCAACGCCAGCCGCGTGACCCTGACCACCGGCACGCCGATGTTCACGGGTGCTGGGGCACTGGAGGGCTACCGCGTCACCGGTGGTGCGATCCAGATCGATGGAGAGGGTCTGGACACCAGCCGCGCTGACTACACCGACCTGATCACCCGGTCACTGAAGGTCAACGCCAGCATCTGGGCCAACCAGTTGCAGGCCACGCTGGGCAACAACGTGGTCAATGCCGACCACAGCCAGGCCAGCCTGATCCCGGCCAACGGCGAGGCACCGACCTTCGCGCTGGACGTGGGCGCTCTCGGCGGCATGTTCGCCAACAAGATCTGGCTGGTCGGCAACGAGCACGGCGTGGGCGTGCGCAATGCCGGCAGCATCGGCGCGCAGGCCGGTGAGCTGGTGGTGACGGTGGACGGCCGCCTGGAAAACACCGGCGCACTGCAGTCACTGCAGAACGTGCACTTGCAGGCGCGCGGTGATCTTGCAAATGCCGGCACCATCGCCGCCACGCGCGAGGTTGCGATCACCACCGGCGGCACGCTGGACAACAGCGGCGGCAAGCTCAACGCACAGCGCCTGCAGGTCGAGGCGCAGGGCCTGCGCAACCATGGCGGCACCATTGAACAGACTGGTGTGCAGGCGCTGGCGCTCAAGGCCGAAGCGGCCCGCAACCGCAGCAACGGTCTGCTGGGTGCGCTGGATGCCGTCGCGTCCGGTGGTAACGGCGGTGGCCCAGGGGGCGGCACGTCGCCGGGCAGCGGCGGAGGAACGCCGGGAACCGGTGCCCCGGGTACGGGGACGCCGGGTACCGGCGGCGGCTCGACCGGCACGCCGACCTCGCCAGTGGTACCGATGGCCGAGGGCCTGATCGCCATCGCCGGCATGCTGGACAATGACGGCGGCAGCATCGCCAATGGTGGTGCGGTATCGCTCGCCGCACGTGCCGGACTCGACAACAGCGGCGGTCGCCTGGGAGTGAGCGCGCTGCAGGCTGGGGGCGAGCTGCGCAATGATGGCGGCACGCTGCAGGTGCATGGCGATGCCGCGTTGCATGTGGGCCTGTTGTCGAACCAGAAGGGTGCGCTGAGCGTAGCCGGCGGCCTGCGGCTGGATGCGCAGTCGCTCGACAACCGCGGGGGTGAACTGCGGCACGCCGGCAAGGCGGCATCGTCGTGGACGGTGCAGGGTCTGTTCAACAATGACGGCGGCCTGCTGGCCACCAACGCCGCGCAGTTGGCGCTGCAAGCAGGCCAGGTCGGCAATGCCGGTGGCCGCATTGAACATGCCGGTGAGGGTGGCCTCACGCTGGACACGGGTGACTGGGCTGGTCCCGGTGGACGGCTGAGCACGGTGGGGCGCCTGCACTGGACGACTGGCAACGCCGACCTGCGCAACGGTGCGCTCAGTGCGGCGGGATTCGACATCGTGGCTGGCATGCTGGACAACCGCGGCGGCAGCCTGCTGTCGCTCGGAACCGGTGCCAGTTCGGTGAAGGCGTCGAACCTGGACAACGGCGCAGGTGGCACGTTGGCCGGCAACGGCGACCTGATAGTGACCGCGACCACGCTCGACAACAGCAAGGGCCTGGTGCAGCAGGCTGGCACCGGGAGCTTGAGCGTGCAGGCCGATACGCTGCGTGGCAGCGAAGGGCGCCTGCTCAGCAACGGTGCACTGGTGCTGTCCGGCGGCGAGCTGGATGTGAGCGGCGGTACGACGTCGGCGCAGAGTGTGCAGATCCACGCCAGGGCACTGCGCAACCGCCAGGGCCAGATCGTCTCGCAGGGTGTCTCGGAGCTGGCACGGGACGTACGCGATGCGCTCGACAACCAGGGCGGCAAGATCGTCGGCAACGGCGGCCTGCGCATCGACACCGGTCGCATCGACAACCAGAAGGGCACGCTGCAGTCGGCCGGTACGCACGGCGTGGCGCTGACGGTGCGCGACACGCTGGATAACAGCGGCGGCGGCATCTCCGGCAATGGCCAGGTGCAGCTGCAGGTTGGCAGCCTGGTCAACCAGGGCGGCAAGGTGCTGGCGGCAGGCAGCAGCGCGTTGCAGGTGCAGGCCCGAGTGCGCTTGGACAACAGCAACGGCGGCCGCCTGGCCGGTACCGGTGATCTGCGGCTGCAGGCGGCAAGCCTGGACAACCGCAGCGGTGCAATCGAACACGCCGGCGGCGGTACGTTGCAGATCCGCGCCGACAGCCTGCAGGGTGCGGGCGGCCGCATCCTCAGCCAGTCGGCGCTGGAACTTGAGGGCGGCGACCTGCTGCTGGGGGCCGGCAGCACTACCCAGGCAGAGCGCATTGCCATCGATGCGCAGCGCTTGGACAACACCGGTGGCAACCTCAGCGCGACCGGCAGCGACGCGCTGCGGCTGCACGTGGCGCAGGGCGTGGACAACAGTGGCGGCACGATCGCCGGCAACGGGGCACTGGATGTGCAGGCCGGTGAACTGATCAACCGCACGGGCACGCTCAGCGGCGCCGGAACGGCCGACAGCACGTTGCAGATCGTCGGTGCGCTGGACAATCACGAAGGCACGATCGCCAGCAACGCCAACCGCCTGACGATCGCCGCCGCACGGCTGGACAACAGTGGCGGCAGCATCCGCCAGGCCGGCAACCAGGGCCTGGACATCACCACCGGCCGCCTGGACGGCAGCAAGGGCACGCTGGTCTCCTCGGCCACACTGACCTTGCGCGCCGACGACGTGGATCATCGTGACGCGACGCTGGGCGCCGATCGCTTCGACCTTGAGGCCACCACGCTCGACAACGCCGGTGGCCGCATCATCGCCAGCGGCGAAGGCGCCAGTCGCGTCAAGGCGACGGCGCTGGGCAATGCCGGTGGTACGCTGGCCAGCAATGGCGACCTGACCCTGCTGGCCCGGACGCTGGACAACAGTGCAGGCAGGATCCAGCACGCCGGCAGTGGCCAGCTGCAGGTCTCGGCGCAGGCCCTGCTGGGCAAGGGCGGCAGCGTGCTCAGCAACGGCAGCTTCGTGCTGGATGGCGCCTCGCTCGATCTGAGTGGAGCGACCACCTCGGCGCGTCGCGTCGCCATCAGCGCCGACACCCTGACCACCGCCGGTGGCACGCTCACCGCAACCGGTGAAGATGCGCTGCGCCTGCGCGTACAGGGTATGCTGGACAATCGCGGCGGTTCGCTCGCCAGCAATGGCGCGCTGGATGTCATCGCGCAGCAGCTGATCAATGCGCAGGGCACGCTGCAGGGCGCAGGCGCCGGGCACTCCACGCTGGCGATCGGCCAGGCGCTGGACAACCAGAAGGGCCGCATCCTGCTCGGCGGTGCCGGCACGGTCACCGCGGCCAGCCTTGGTAACCAGGGCGGCACAGTGCACGCGGGCGGCAGCGCGCTGGTGCTGGGCGTTGACGGTCGTCTCGACAATGGCGAGCAGGGCCTGCTGTCCAGCACCGGCATGGTGACCCTGGACGCCGGCAGTCTCGACAACCGCCACGGCACCCTGGTCGCTGGCAAGGACCTGACGGTGACCACGGCGGCAGGCGTGGACAACAGCGACGGCGCGATGCAGGCCACCGAACGGCTGCAGCTGCAGGGTAACGGCCTGGACAACCAGCGGGGCACGCTGCTGGGTGGCCAGCTGGACATCGAGACCCGCGGCCAGCGGCTGGACAACCGCGCCGGCACGCTGGGTACGCAGAAGGGCGCGCTGAGTGTGCACAGTGGCGTTCTGGACAACCAGGGCGGTCGCGTGCAGTCGGCGGCCGACCTGACCATCAACACGGCCGGGCAGGACATCGACAACCGTTTCACGGCCGGCAGCGGTGGGCTGCTGGCGGCCGGGAAGCTGCAGCTGGAAGGCGGTGTGCTGGGCAACCGTGGCGGCGCAGTCAATGCACAAGGCGATGCGCGTTTGCTCCTGGCCCGCGTCGACAACAGCGCCGGTGGAACACTTGCCAGCGCTGCGGATCTTTCGCTGCGGGCGGCGAGCCTGGCCAATGCCGGTGGTCGCGTGCAGGCCGGACGCAACCTCGACCTGACCCTCGACGGGCACGTGGACAACGCCGCCGGCGCGATCGCGGCCGGCCAGCGGTTGACCCTCACGGCCGCCAGCGTGGACAACCGCAACACCCGTGGCGGCGACGGCACGCGTGGGCTGCAGGCGGGCCAGCTGCAGTTCGGTGCACAGTGGCTGGACAACAGCCAGGGCCAGGTCGTCACCGATGGCAGTGCGCGGCTGCAGATCAACGGCCAGCTGCAGAACACCGGCGGCGTGATCAGCACCGGCGGCAACCTGGACAGCCAGGCGGACAACGTCGCCAACAGCGGTGGCCTGCTGCGCGCTGATGGCAGCCAGACCCTGGTGGCACGTGTGCTCAGCGAAGACGGCCAGGTGCATGCGCAGCGTGACCTCGGCCTTACCCTGCAGCAGGGCATGCGCCATCGTGGCGAATGGATCGCCAACGGCACGCTGTCGCTGAACCTGTCCGGCGACCTCGACAACCAGGGTGTCGTGCGCGGTGGCAACCTCGACCTCAACGCCCAGAACATCACCAACGCAGCCTCGGGTGAGATCTCCAGCCAGGGTACGACCCACCTCAATGCCCGTGGCCAGCTGACCAACCGCGGCCTGATCGATGGCGCGCTGACGCACCTGGAGGCCGGCGAGATCGACAATCTCGGCACCGGGCGCATCTACGGTGACCATGTGGCGATCTCTACCGGCGTGCTGAAGAACCGCGCCGAAGAGGCCGGTGGTGCCACCCGCGTCGGCACCGTGGCCGCACGCGAGCGGCTGGACCTGGGCGTGCGCGAACTGCAGAACACCGGCAAGGGCCTGATCTACAGCGGCGGTGATGCGGCCATCGGTGGCGCGCTCGGCGCCGACCGGATCGCCAGCGGCATTGCCGGGCGGATCGACAACATCAGCTCGGTCATCGATGTGGGCGGCAATCTGTCCATCGATGCGCAGGCGGTCAACAACATCCGCGAGAACGTGGCGATCGCCCCGACCCAGGTCAAGACCATCGACACTACCGTCAACATGATGGTGGCGGCATGGCAGAAGAACTCGAAGAACACCGCAGGCACGGTCAGCGATACCAGCAATTACAAGGCCTGGGAGTTCTACTACATCGCGCCGGAAGACGTGCTGCAGGACGAGCCCTACATTGCGCCGGACGGCACCCGCCTGGGCAAGGCGGTGGTTCGCCTGACCGCGAGCACCTCGCGCTTCTTCTTCGGCTCTGGTGGATTGGGCTATGACGTGCGCGGTGAGCGCTGGCGCATGGATCCGGTCAACGGCACCGTCACGATCTACTACGTGAGCAAGGGCACTGCCGCCAATCCGGACCAGGTGCCGGGCGGCGATCCGTTCGACGTGCTGAAGTCGAAGGAGAAGTTCACCTACCAGAACGACCGCCTGACGTTCTCCAGCGCCTACGGTACCTGCAGCACTACCTGCATCCAGTTCATCACCCCGGCGTCGTTGAGCAATCCCGATGCGACCATCGTCGGTCGCCGCCAGCACACGCAGGAACACGGCCTCAATGAAGAAAAGCGCGTTGCTCACCACGTGGCCCATGAGGACCAGCTGCAGCCCGGTGCCGGTGCCGATGCGGTGATCCGTTCCGGCGGCAACATGCGCCTGTCGGTGGACGAGCTGAACAACCGCTACGCGCAGATTGCTGCGGGCGGCAATCTGCAGATCGTCGGTCACGGCGCCGACAGCCGTGTCAGTAACGTTGGTCTCGAATTGTTCCGCACGCATACCTTCAACAACACCTCCATCGCCTACGACGGCACCCGAACGCAATGGACCGCCGAGCCCATCTCCGAAAAGATCGGCCAGCTGGGGGGCCAGATTACCGCCAACGGCACGTTGAGCATCGATGTCGGTGACCTGAGCAACCTCAACCAGGGGCGCAAGGCACCGAACGTGCAGAACGGTTCGGCCATGGCCAACCTCAACGTGCAGGGGCCCAAGGCGCTGCCGGATGGGCCGGGTCATGGCGGTGCGCAGGGGCCGGGCCAGTCCACCGGCACCGGTGCCGAACGCGCGCTGTCACAGGCGGCCGATGCCGCCGGCACCCAGCAGGGCGGCAACGTCGGCGGCGTGAGCGGCAACACCAGTACGTCCGGGCCGCGCGTGGTCGCGGCCAGTGGCGGATCGCCGGACCGCATCGCAATGGGGGCGCCGGATACGCGCGCGCCGAGCGCCAGCCTGTTCAACGTCAATCCCAACGGGGGCCACTATCTGGTCGAGACCGATCCGCGCTTCACCGACCACAAGACCTGGCTGAGCTCGGACCACCTGCTGGGCCAGATGGGCTACTCGCCCGATACCGTGCAGAAGCGGTTGGGTGATGGGTACTACGAGCAGAAGCTGGTGCGTGAGCAGATCGGCCAGTTGACCGGTCGCCGCTTCCTCGACGGCTACGCCAGTGACGAGGCGCAATACCGCGCGCTGCTGGAGGCCGGTGCCACGGTCGCCAGCGAATGGGGCCTGCGGCCCGGCGTGGCGCTGACCGAAGCGCAGATGGCACAGCTGACCAGCGACATCGTCTGGCTGGTCGAGCAGACCGTCACCCTGGCCGATGGCAGCACCACCACCGCGCTGGTGCCGCAGGTCTACCTGCGCCTGCGCCCGGGCGATCTGGACGGGCAGGGTGCACTGCTGGCCGGCGCCAATGTCGATATCAAACTGGGCAATGGCCTGGTCAACACCGGCAACATCGCCGGCCGCAAGCTGGTAACCATCGATGCAGGCAACATCGAGCATCTGGGTGGCAGCATTTCCGGCCAGTACGTCGGGCTGTCGTCGGACAAGGACATCCGCGTTGCCGGTGCCACCGTGACGGCCACCGATGCGCTGTCGGTCAAGGCCGCGGGCAATGTCACGGTGGCCTCCACGGTGGAGACACAGCGGGGCGGTGGCACCTACCAGTACGAGACCAACCGCATTGATCGGGTTGCTGGTCTGTATGTGACCAACCCCAGTGGCGACGGCATGCTGTCGGTGGTGGCTGGCGGTGACATCAGCCTGCAGGCCGCACAGATCCGCAACGCCGGCGCCGACGGCCTTACCCAGCTGGCCGCAGGCGGCACTCTGGATGTTGGCGCGATTGCGCTGGAGAAACGCCGCGACGCCACCTTCGATGAGCGCAACCACCAGCGCAGCAGCAGGACAACACATGCTGCCAGCTCGGTGCAGGGCGCTGGCGATGTGGTGCTGGCCGCTGGCAAGGACATCAACCTGGCCGCCGCGCAGATCAAAGCGGCGGGAGGTCTGGCATTGCAGGCCGGCGGTGACATCAACAGCCAGGCGCTGGTGGACAGCGAAAGCCGCGACTTCTCCAGTGCGGGCAAGCGCAGCTCGCTGCAGGTCAGCCAGCGTGATGAGACGGTGCGCGGCAGCCTGTTGCAGGCCGGGGGCAATCTGCTGCTGACCGCGGGCCGGGACGTGAGCCTTACAGCCGCGTTGGTCGACAGCAATGACGGTGCGGTAAGCGTGGCTGCGGGCCGCGACGTGAACCTGCTCTCGGCCAACGAGACGCACGACTACGGCCTGGACAGCTACGAGAAGAAAAAGAAAACGCTATCCAGCACCACTACCACGCGCAGCGTCGACAACAGCGACAGTTATGCCATCGGTACGGCGATCCAGGGCGAGCGCATCAACATCACCGCCGGCCGCGATCTGACTGCGGTTGGTGCGGTGGTCGATGCCACTGGTAATGTGATTCTGGGGGCGGGCAACAACGTATTGATCACCGCCGCAGAGGACCATCACAGCAGTGAGTCCAACGAGAGCAAGAAGAAATCCGGCGTTACCGGAGGCTTCGGCAACGGCGTGGCATCGGTCGGCTACAGTAGCGCGAAGAACAGCAGCACCCGCGCCGAGCAGTCCACCACCCAGGTGGGATCGGCGATCGCCTCGCGCGACGGCAATGTGCTGATCAATGCTGGCAACACACTGACGATCGAGGCGTCGGACGTCGCCGCAGGCGAGAACCTGACACTGGTGGGCAAGGACATTGCGCTGCTGGCGCGACAGGACACCACGGACAACCAATCCAGTCAGGCCAGCAAGTCCAGCGGCTTCTCCGTGGGCGTGACCTACGACCCGACCAAGGCCTACCGCAGCGCCCGCGATTCGACCACCGACGGCATGGCCGACAGTGGCTCGGCGATGGGGCGGATCACCCGTACCGCTGAAGGCGCAGCCTCCGGCCTGCGCGCGGCCACCACTTCGACCGTGGTGACTGCCGGCAGCCAGCGCACCAACAGCGAACAGAGCCATTCGACCAGTGATGCCCGCGTCAGCCAGTTGGCTGCAGGCGGCGATCTCACGTTGATTGCCAACGGCGGCTCGATCCTCAGCCAGGGCACGCAGATGTCGGCCGAGGGCA